>NZ_CABSQF010000012.1:0-117868 GCF_902479695.1 uncultured Phyllobacterium sp.
TGCTTTCTGAGGCGGCAAAGGCGATGCGCATGAAGAAGCGGTTGGTCTGGCGGTCCCAGAACTGGTTGCTCTCGGCGATATTGGCATCCAGCGCCGCCAGCTCCGTCGTCACCGATGCCACGATCCCCGGCTTGTCTTCGCACGACAGGGTGAGGACGAAACCGTGCGCATAATCAGAGGGCTGACGGGTTACGGGCGAGGTGGGGGACTGATGATCCATCGGTTCAAACTCCAGGAAGCTCTTTGAGAAAACGGTCCAGTTCGTCATGCGGAATTCCAACCACATGTTCGGCTGCCGGATAGTTTTTTGCGTGCACGTCTGCGACAAACTCGGAAAAGGCTGCGACCCTTTCCTGCTGCAGGCGGTCATATTCGGCGGAAAAGTTGCGGTAGGTCTTGGCATGGCGCGGATAATGGCCGCGGTTCGATCCAAGAATATCCTCGGCGAAGAGATATTGCGCATCGCAGCCGGCGCCTGCGCCCATGGAAATCATGAACAGCGAGGTGCGCTCGGAAATGGCGGTTGCAACCGCCACCGGCACCACCTCGATCTCGGCGGCAAACGCCCCGGCCTCTTCCAGCGCCTTGGTCTGGCGCCAGATATCGAGCGCGCTTTGCGCCGTCTTGCCGACAGCTTTGAACCCGCCGGTCCAGGTCGCCTTTGAGGGGATCAGGCCAACATGGCCGCAGACAGGAATGCCTTCATCGCGCATGCGCCGGATCGTCGACAGGCTGGCCGCGCAATAGACCGCATCGCTGCCCGCGCGCAAGGCGGAAAAGGCGGCGCGCACATAATCCTCCGCCGTGACGAAATCGCCGTATTCAAGGCCGGGAATGGTGAAACAGGATGGCGCCGCATCGCGGAAAGCGGGAGAGAGCAGCGCCGGCGGCACGGAAAGAATATCGACCCGCGCGCGCTCGGCGGCCTCCGCTTCCTCAAGCGTTTCGACCCGCAGCATGGTCAACTGGCGACGACCTTTCATTGCAAGAATATCTGCCACCGTGGGGCGTTTGCTGGTCATGGTGTCTCCGTCCGTTTCAGGCTGCGAGCAGCGATTTGAGTTTGATGTCCGGCGCGGCGAGATGAGCCTGATCGGGACAGGCGCTGCGGGCAATCAGCATTTCCGCCAGCCGGATATCCCGGGCGACGCTGCTGCCGGGACCAATGCCGCTGGCAGCGACAAGGCGTCCATCCGCCGCGAGATGGAACAGGATGAACGCGCCGTCGCCGAGATCCCTGCGGATTGTCCGGGCACCTTCGTCGGCAAGCCCGGCCACCTGCAGCCCCAACTCATACTGATCGGACCAGAACCACGGAACGGCGAGATGCGGCTCGCAAAGCCCAAGCATGTTGCGGGCGGCCAGCGTGCCCTGTTCCTGCGCATTGCGCCATGCTTCCAGCCGCACCTGGCGACCGCCATAGAGGGCAAGCGGAAACGCACAGCAATCGCCGGCAGCAAAAATATCGGGGTCGCTCGTCTGCAGATGCGCATTGACGAGGATGCCATTGGCGGTTTCAAGATTGGCCGCCTCGGCGAGCGCCGTTACCGGCAGGGCGCCGATGCCGATGACGGCGAGGTCCGCTTCAAGCTTTTCACCATCGGCAAGCGTCATGGTGACGCCGGTTTCCCGGTCGGTGATCGCTGCAATGGCAACGCCGCAGCGAATGACAACGCCTTCCTGCTGATGGCGTTTTGCGATGATTGCGGCGATTTCCTCCGGTACGCCGCGCATCAGAATGCGCGCCTGGGTTTCGAGCACCGTCACCACGGCGCCGCGCTGGCGCGCACTGGCCGCAAGTTCAAGGCCGATGAAGCCGCCGCCGACAATGACAATGCGCGCGCCCGGCTGAAGCTGCGCTCGGATGGCCAGCGCGTCGTCATAGCTGCGCAGACAGGCGCAATGCCTGCTTGCCGCCGCCAGCGGCAGCGGGCGGGGGACGGCACCCGTCGCGAGCAGCAGCCGGTCATAGGCAAGACGATGGCCACCGGCGAAGATGACGTCCTTCGCTTCCCGGTCTATTCCAATCGCAGTCGTGCCGGCAACGAAACGGATATCCTGTTCGGCGAACCGGTCCTCTCCCGCGATGGTTCTGGCGAGGGGATGCTCCGGTGAAATCATGGTGTCCTTGGACAAAGGCGGCCGTTCATAGGGAAGGTGCTTTTCCGCGCCGATCAGCGTGACCGGCCCGGCATATCCGTTCTCCCGCAGCGCAAAGGCGGCGCGGGCGCCGCATTCGCCGCCGCCGATGATGACCATACCGGCGGTCATCGTCAGGAAGCCAGCTGGATGAGGACCTTGCCGGCCTCGACTTTCACCGGATAGGTCTTCAGGTTGACGCAGACCGGCGCGCCCTTGGCCTGGCCGGTCTTGTAGCTGAACCGGCCATTGTGCTTGGGGCACTCGATGATATCGTCCATGACAAGCCCGTCGGCCAGATGGACATGCTCATGGGTGCAAAGCCCGTCGGTGGCGAAGAATTCGTCATCGGGGCTGCGATAGATCGCAAAGGTCCGGCCCGCGTGGTCGAAACGCATGACATCTTCCTCATCGATATCATCCGCCGTGCAGGCCTCAATCCAGTCGCTCATGCTCTTTCCTCCCTTTGGCAGGAGCCGCACAGGCCCTGCTCATTGGTCTTCTTTGTAAGCAGTTTCTTACCAATTCTATTCCGCTGCAGCGCGGGCATCCTCGCCGTGGAATTCCTCGCGGTAGGGTTTTGCCGTCAACGGCAATTCACGCCTGAGGTAATAGTCTTCATTGCGCAACTGGCGCAGGAAGGCGGGGATCATCTCGCGGTAGCCGTCGAGGATGGATGAATTGGGAGCGGGCAGATCGTGCCTGATCATGGCATGCAGGCGTGGCAGCGCGTGATAGGGCACCATGGGAAACATGTGATGCTCGACGTGATAATTCATGTTCCAGTAGATGAAACGGCTGACCGGGTTCATCAGCACCGTGCGGCTGTTGAGCCGGTGATCGATGACATTGTCGGCAAGCCCGCCATGCTGGAGCAGACCGGTGAGGACATGATGCCACGCGCCATACAGGCGGGGCAGGCCGACCAGCATCAGCGGCAGGATCGAGCCTGTGTACACAGCCAGCGCGATGGTGACGGCATAGATCGCCAGCCAGATGCGGGCGAAGCGCACGACCTTGTGCTGCTCCTGCGCGGGAATGAAGCTCTTTTCCTTGGCGCTGACAAACCCGGCGGCATTGCGCAGCATATCCGCAACCGCATGCCATGCATCGAGAAGGCCGAAGAAATTCAGGATGAGGCGGACGAGATCGGGCGGGCGCATGACGGCAATCTCCGGGTCTCGGCCGACGATGACCGTGTCGGTGTGGTGACGCGCATGGCTCCAGCGCCAGGTCACCGGATTGCGCATGATCATGAAGCAGGCGATCTGATAGACCGCATCGTTCATCCAGCGGGTCTTGAAGGCGGTGCCGTGGCCGCATTCGTGCCAGCGCGAATCCGAGGCGGAACCGTAGAGCACGCCATAGGCGAGAAAGACGGGAACACACCAGATCGTGCCCCAGAGAACAATGCCCAGCCCGGCAAGGACAGCCATGCTGCCGAGCCAGATCGCCGTGTCGCGCATGGCCGGCCCGTCCTCGCGCCTCATCAGATCTTTTATGTCCTTGCGGGGAACGTCCGTGTGATACCACTCGGCGGCAGCCAGCCCGGTCTCGACAGCGCGCTGTGAATCGCGGCCGACAAGGCTGTAATCGCGTGATGCCGGTAATGCTGCGTCCATGGCAGGACCTCCCAATCCTTCGGCACGCACTTCAAACGCTGCGGCCCGATGGGAGAAGTGTAGCGATGGCAGGGGGCATGCTCAATTCGCGATGATAAAATCCTATCAATCTCCATCATTGGATGATACGGTTTATGATAGAATCTATCATTCGAGGCGATATGGCCAACAGACCGACAATTGCCGATCTTGCCCGGGTTTCCGGGGTCAGCGTGGCAACGGTGGACCGCGTGCTCAACAACCGCCTGCCCGTGCGCGAGGAAACGGCGCGGCGCGTCTATGACGCTGCCAACAGCATCGGCTATCACGCGGCGGGGCTGATCCGCCAGCGCATGCGGCAGGAACTGCCGGAATACAGGCTGGGTTTTCTCCTGCAGAAGTCCGGCCAGCATTTTTATCAGGATTTTGCCCGCGAAATCGATCAGGCGGTCAATGCCGCGCCGCATTTCCGCGGGGTGCCGGTCGTCGACTTCTGCCCGTCGCTGGCGCCGGAGGATATCATCGTCAAGCTGCGGTCTCTGGCCGGGCGCACGCAGTCGGTCGCGCTCGTTGCGCCGGACCATCCATCGATCACGGCCGTGATCGAAGAACTGAAGGCGAAGGGCATTGCCGTTTTCTCCCTGCTGTCCGACTTTGCCGCTGGCGTGCGCGAGGGCTATGTCGGCCTGAACAACCGCAAGGCGGGACGCACGGCGGCGTGGATGATCGCCAAAACGGCGCGCCGTCCGGGCAAGGTGGCGATCTTTGTCGGCAGTCACCGGTTTCAGGGGCATGAGCTGCGGGAAATCGGCTTCCGCTCGTTCTTTCGCGAAGAAGCGCCTGAGTTTACCGTGCTCGATACGCTGATCAATCTGGAGACACGGCAGATCACGCATGAAGCGATGCTCAATCTGCTGGAACACCATCCGGATCTGGCGGGATGTTATGTCGCCGGCGGCGGCATGGAAGGGGCGATCGCAGCCCTGCGCGAGAGCATTATGCCGGAACCGCCGGTGATGATCTGCAATGAAATCACGCCGGAATCGCGCGCGGCGCTGGCCGATAATGTCGTCACGATGGCCATTGCCACCCCGCTGCCGCGTCTCTGCCGTGAACTGGTGGAACTGATGGGGCATGCCATCGAAACCGGTGCGGCCAACACGCCGGGACAAACCTTTCTGCCCTTCGATATTTATCTACCTGAAAACATCTGAAACAACCGAATCTATCAGAGATGATAGTTTCTGCGGCGTCAGGGCGATTGACTGACCGCTGAATGGAACAGATGTTTCGCGCGGCGCCGGCATTGTGCTGGCATTTCATTCCTGGGAGGTTTTCCGATGAGCGCGACGCGTTCCGCACCGGTTTTTGCAATCAATCACATGGTCACGCCGGCGTTGCGGCCGCAGGCTTTCTTCCAGCTGGCGCGCGCCATCGGTGTGCAGGACGTGGAAATCCGCAACGATCTCACCGGCAATGCCGTTGTCGACGGAACGCCGGCGGCGGATATTCGGGCGCAGGCGGCGGAGGTCGGGGTGAAGATCGCGACGATCAATGCGTTGCAGCGCTTCAATGAATGGACGCCCGGGCGCGAAAAGGAAGCCATTGAACTCGCCGATTATGCCAGGGATGCAGGCGCGGCGGCTCTCGTTCTGGTACCGGTCAATGACGGGACCGGTCAGGAGGATGGCGCGCGGCAGGCCAATCTGCGTGCGGCGCTGACAGCGCTCAAGCCGATCCTGACGGCGCGGGGGCTTCTCGGGTTCGTCGAACCGCTCGGCTTTGAAATCTGTTCGCTGCGCTCAAAACGCGAGGCCGTCGAGGCCATCGAGGACATTGGCGGGCAGGACACGTTCCGGATCGTCCACGACACCTTCCACCACCATCTCGCCGGGGAACCGGCGCTTTTCCCACAATGGACCGGGCTGGTGCACATCTCGGGCGTCACCGATGCCGCCATTGCCATAAGCGACATGCGCGATTCCCACCGCGTTCTCGTCGATGTGCAGGACCGTCTCGGCAATATCGCCCAGATCCGCGCGCTTCTGGCCGGGGGCTATGCCGGGTTGTTCTCGTTCGAGCCGTTCGCCGAGGAGGTGCAGCGGTTGGACGATCCTGCGGAGGCGATCACGGCGAGCATGACTGCGGTAAGGAATGGTCTTGCTCAATCCTGATCGCTGACGACTGCCAAAAAGGTGGGCGCCGGGTTGAGCCGGCGCCGGTTTTCAAGGTTAGAAATTTCATCACTCTACGGGATGATCTGCGCACCCGCAGGCGGTTTGGCTGTGGGCTTGCTGTAGTCGGCGTTTGGTCCCGAGGGTGGGACAAGACTGTCATCTTCACCCCACGCTGTTGGTATCGCGGACAGCTTGAAGTTCAATTTGCCGCCGTCTCTGATCCTGTCGAGCGGCAGCCACAGGCCCTGATAGGGCGTGTCATTGAGCTTCATTTCATCGATGTACCGGACATTGTCGAGCATTGCGTCCTTGTCGGTTTTGATCAGCAGCTTTTTGCCATTGCCGAGCCAGACGGTGATACCTTGGAATTGCGGTGTGGACACTGCCAGTCCAGGCGCCGAGGGAATGACCGGGTAGAGCCCGAGCGCCGCCCAGACATACCATGCCGATGTCGCTCCCATGTCATCATTGCCGGGCAATCCGCCGGGGGCAGTAGAGAAGTTCTTGTTCATGATCACCGGGATGACGTACTGCGCATATTTCGGTGCAGCCGCCCAATTATAGGCCCATGGTGTCTGAAATGCCGGTTCATTCCCGATATAATAACCTGCTGATTCTTGGCCTCCGTTCAGGTTTCTTTGGGAAGGTTCACGGCTTACATCGTTGAACGAGGTGAGTGCTGGGATGGAAAACAGTTTGTTCAGCCGTGCGATAGCCGCGGCCTTGCCGCCGAGCTTGTCAATGAGCGCGGTCCAGTCGTGAGCAAATGCCCAGATGTAATTTCCCTCCGTCGATTCATGGAAACTGCCGTTTTGCCATTGGCCGGTCTTATCCTTGGCGCTCAGTGTCTTTTCGCTTGTATCAAAAATGTTCAGCCAGTTTGAGGCGCGTTTGAACAGAGCCTGAATGGTGTCCGGCTTGACACCTGCCGACGCGGGCAGACTGGCAAGGAAAGCAGCGGCGGATCGATCGCTGGTTGTCATTTCAATAGTGGCCGAAGATGCATTCCACGCCGCGGCTGCATCGGTAGCGATGTAGCCAAGTTTGAGATAGTCCGGCAAGGCGGGCAGATTGGCATTGCGCCCGACGCTGAGCTTGTCATTGCAGGCGCTTTGGGAATCGAACGTGGATTGCTCCATGTATTTGCGCGCTTTGGCCAGGTCGAAATTCCGCGCCCCGAACAGGTAGGTGCCGGCGATGACGTTGAGGGCGTGATCGCCCTGCATGGGGATGGTGTCCTCGCTGCCATTTACCCAATGCGGAAATGCGCCGCATTGCTGCGCATCTGCAACGAGCGACTGCATCATCTCGCTGGCCTCATCCGGAGCGATAAGAGCTACCAGTTGCGTGGCAGAACGGTAGGTGTCCCACATGGAGAAACCGGAGTAGTGCGTCTTGTAGCCGCTTTCCTTCCCGTCCAGTGTGAATTTGTAATTGGCCACGTTCTCTGTTGTGCGGTCAGGCAGAGTGTCGATTGCCGGAAAAGGTGCCGTCTGTTTCATGCTGCGGTAGTCGCCGTTGACATCGCTGAAAACGGTGGGTCCGCTGTAAACGCGATAGAACGCCGTATAGAATTTCGTCAGATTGGTCTTGATAGCCGGCTGTTTGTCCGATGGAAGCTTTGCTTGTTCCTCCGCTTTGGCCAGACTGATCTGGATGGTATTCAGGCGCTTGTTCCAGATGGCGTCTGATTGCTGCCTGACAGTATCGAATAACCAGCCATTGTTTTCGGCCTCAAGATTCTTCCTGGCATTGTCAGCACTGACTGATGAAATGCCGATTTTGACCTGGACGGTTTTATCGGTATCGGTCAGATCGAATTGCAGAGTGGCCAAACCGTCTTTGACCGAAGATGTGTTTTTCAAGGGTTTGTCGAAGACGGCATGGAAATAGACGGGCTGATCCCATGTTCCGTCACAGAAACTCCCGGCGAAAGCCTTGCCGGAGATGAATTTTTTATCCTCACCCAAGGTGACCGTGGCAAGATTGGCAAGCTTGTTCTTGGCTCTCTCTTTTGCTCTGCCGTTGAGCGCGGCATCGATGACGAGGAAAGCCTTATCCTTGTTGGCGTAGGAGAAACGCGCCATGCCGGTTCTCGTCGTCGCGGTCAGTTCGCTGAGGATGTTGTTGAACTTGACCCGGTAGTAGCCGGGTTGCGCCGATTCATCGGTGTGGCTGTATCTTGCGCCGGCGGTTGATATCGGGCTGGCTGTTTCCTGCGGCAGCATGGCGACCGCGCTCTGACTGCGACAACCGGGGCCGTTCAGATGCGTCATGCTGAAATATTGGATCGCCACATCGTCGTAATAATACCCGCCTGATCCCTCGCCAAACTCGCCGCCGCTGCCCTTCGTGTCCGGTCCGAAGCTGACCATGCCGAAGGGTGTCTGCGCGCCGGGATTGACGTTGCCGGAATGACCGCCGCCGCTGTCGGTTTTGGTCGTGCCAATGAAGAGATTGACAAACGGGGTCAGCGCCATATCCGATCGTGGTTGCAGGGCATCAAGCGAGTCTTCCAATGTAGCCAGGCGTGAATTGAAATCCCTGATTTCACCGTTGCTGCTTCTCTTCAGCGTTTCAATCGCGATTGAGAGACTGACGATCTGGTCTGTCAGCGCTGTAATCGTGGCGACATCGGCTTTGATTTTCACTGCTTCCAGCAGTTGCCGGATTGTATCATTCGTTGATGCGAGAACGGCGCGGTCTCCCTCGAATTTGGTACTGGCGGCAACCAGATCAACTTTGAGTTTTTTAAAGTCGCCAGTCACACCCTCAAGCCGAGTGCGGTCGGCCGCCGCAAGTTGGGGATCAGCCTGCAAAGCGCTGATACGCTGTTGCAGATTGTCTGCAGCTGTTATCAGCGGGTTAAATCTGGACGAGCTGATATCCCCCAGTTTCAGTGCAAGCGCGGCGGCATCGTCTTCCGCCTGCGGGAGATTGAATCGCCGCAATTTGGTAAGGTCGTTTTCTGTCTTCGCTGCGGTTATGCCGGCTTCCAAAGTCTTCAGGGTTTGCTGGACCTCGCCAAGCGTTACTCGCAAAGCCGCAATGTCGGCATCGCCCTGAGCTTGTTTGACCTGTACTGCTTGGCTGATTGTGTCCGACGGTTGAGATACCTGCGTGTTCAGGTCCTTGGTTGCTCCGTCGAACGTTCCCTGTGATGCCGCAGTGTCCTTGTTATCCGAGCCGGTACAACCCACCAATGCCACGCAGCTGAACAAGCCCGCAATAAGCGGTGCCTTTAGTCTCATAATGTCCTCCCCAAAATTTTTTGTCGTTGAAAATGGAATGCAGCTACAAATGTCGCCGCCGCTGGCAAGCCTCGCCCAAATCAACCCCTCCAAAGTCGATTTAAAACGATTGAAAGTGATAATTTTATCAATTCAGGATGCGGGTCAATTATCAATAAGTCTGAAGAATACCTGATGTGAGGGTAAAAACCGGCGTTGAAGACAGGCAATCCGGTTGCGCAGCTGTGCAAAATTTACCCCTCAATTATTGCCCGGTTTTCACGAACCCCGCTTGACGCCTTCTTGAGAAAATGGAATAAATATTTCAGAAACTGGATGCGACGGTTTTTATATTCCGTATGACAAGTCCAGAAAAGTTTGCGCGACGTTTCGCGCACTCTAGGGGCAGAGGCATCGCTGGCAGCAGGGGTTGCGTGGCTACGATGCCGACGTTCGCGGAGCTTCCGGATCAGGACGGTGTGGCCGGGCACCATGTGGAGGAGACGAAATGAAAAAACTGATATTGAGCGTGGCTGTTGCAGCCTTGATGAGCACGTCGGCATTGGCCGCCAATATTGGCGTGTCGATGGCGCAGTTCGACGACAACTTCCTGACGGTCCTGCGCAATGGCATGCAGGACTATGCCAAGACGCTGGATGGCGTGAAGCTGCAGGTGGAAGACGCGCAGAACGATGTTGCCAAGCAGCAGAGCCAGATCCAGAACTTTATCGCCTCGAAGGTCGATGCCATCATCGTCAACGCGGTGGATACGGACGCGACGGCCGCCATGTCGAAGCTGGCGACCGCAGCGGGCATTCCGCTGGTCTACGTCAACCGCGAGCCGGTCAACGTCAACGAACTGCCGGCAAAACAGGCCTTTGTTGCATCCAACGAAGTCGAGTCCGGCACGCTGGAAACCAAGGAAGTCTGCAAGCTCCTGAAGGGCAAGGGCAAAGTCGTTGTCATGATGGGCGAGCTGTCCAACCAGGCGGCGCGCCAGCGCACGAAGGACATTCACGACGTGATCGCCACCGACGAATGCAAGGGCCTTACCATCGTCGAGGAGCAGACCGCCAACTGGTCGCGCACCCAGGGTGCCGACCTCATGACCAACTGGCTCTCCGCCGGTCTGGAATTCGATGCCGTCATTTCCAACAATGACGAAATGGCCATCGGCGCGATCCAGGCCCTCAAGGCCGCCGGACGCAAGATGGACACGGTTGTCGTGGCCGGTGTCGACGCGACGCAGGATGCGCTCGCTGCCATGGCTGCCGGTGATCTCCGCGTGACCGTGTTCCAGAATGCCGCCGGTCAGGGCAAGGGTGCGGTCGACGCCGCATTGAAGCTGTCGAAGGGCGAAAAGGTTGAGACCAAGGTCTACATTCCTTTCGAGCTGGTGACGCCGGACAATCTGTCGAAGTACCAGTCCAAGAACTAAGGCATAGCGCCTTGCACAGGGACGCGCCTCCGGGCGCGTTCCAGCCTTTGCTCAATGTCTCGGGAGGAGACGATTATGGCAGTCAGCCCAACAACGATGGCTGCGGTTCGCGCCAGTGGTGCGGTGCCGAACGCCGAATATCTGTTGAATGTTGAAAATATCCGCAAGGAATTTCCCGGTGTCTTGGCGCTGGACGATGTGTCGTTCCGTCTGAAGCGCGGGACAGTACACGCGCTGATGGGCGAGAACGGCGCCGGCAAATCCACGCTGATGAAGATCCTGGCTGGAATATATGTTCCAGATCAGGGCGAGGTGTTTCTCAAGGGGCTGCCGATCCGGCTGAAATCGCCGCTCGATGCGCTGGAGAACGGCATTGCCATGATCCATCAGGAACTGAACCTGATGCCTTTCATGACGGTGGCCGAAAATATCTGGATCCGGCGCGAGCCGAAGAATATGTTCGGCTTTGTCGATCACGGCAAGATGTTCGCGATGACCGCCGAGCTGTTCAAGCGGCTGAACATCGCGCTTGATCCGGAAGCGCAGGTGCGGGACCTGAGCGTCGCCAACCGGCAGATGGTCGAGATCGCCAAGGCGGTGTCCTACGAATCCGACGTGCTGATCATGGATGAGCCGACCTCGGCGCTGACCGAGCGCGAGGTGGCGCATCTGTTCGAGATCATCCGCAGCCTGCGCAGCCAGGGCATCGGCATTGTCTACATCACCCACAAGATGAACGAGCTGTTCGAGATCGCCGACGAATTCTCGGTGTTCCGCGATGGCCGTTATATCGGCACGCATGCATCCACCGACGTGACGCGCGACGACATCATCAAGATGATGGTCGGGCGCGAGATCACCCAGATGTTTCCCAAGGAGATCGTGCCGATCGGCGATGTCGTCCTGTCGGTGAAAGACCTCGCGCTGAAGAATGTGTTCAGCGGCGTTTCCTTCGATGTGCGGGCCGGCGAAATTCTCGGCATTGCCGGGCTGGTCGGGTCGGGCCGCTCCAATGTCGCCGAAACCATATTCGGCGTGACACCCGCCACGACGGGCTCGATTGCCATCAACGGCAAGCCGGTTGCCATCGCCTCGCCGAACCAGGCGATTCAGCATGGCATGGCCTTCATCACCGAAGACCGCAAGGAAACCGGCTGCCTGCTCATTCTCGACGTACTGGAGAACATGCAGATCGCCGTGCTGCAGGACCGGTTCGTCAAATTCGGCTTTGTTTCGGAAAAGGGCATTGCCGCGGCCTGCAAGGTGATGAGCGACAAGCTGCGGGTCAAGACGCCCAATCTGCAGGAGCGTGTCGAAAATCTTTCCGGCGGCAACCAGCAGAAGGTGCTGATCGGCCGCTGGCTGCTGACCAATCCGAAAATTCTCATTCTCGATGAACCGACGCGCGGCATCGATGTCGGCGCCAAGGCGGAAATCCACCGCCTCGTTTCCGAACTCGCCAAGCAGGGTGTTGCCGTCATCATGATCTCGTCGGAAATGCCCGAGGTTCTCGGCATGAGCGACCGCATCATGGTGATGCACGAGGGCCGCGTCACCGGTTTTCTGGATCGGGAAGAGGCAACCCAGGTAAAAGTCATGGAGCTGGCTTCCAAGTGAAGCCGCTGCCGGACGGGGAGGAACAACAATGACAAGCGAACAAGCAACCGCAAAGGCAGCCGCACCGGCGGTCTCGAAGCAGGGGCGCCGGCTGCCGCCGGAGGTCAGCATCCTCCTGGTCCTGATCGGCATTGCCCTGATCTATGAAGTGCTCGGCTGGATTTTCGTCGGGCAGAGCTTTCTGATGAACCAGCAGCGCCTGACCATCATCATCCTGCAGGTGTCCGTCATCGGCATTATCGCTGTTGGCGTGACGCAGGTCATCATAACAGGCGGCATCGATCTGTCATCGGGCTCCGTCGTCGGCATGACGGCGATGATTGCCGCGAGTTTTGCGCAGGCCTCGACCTGGGCAAGACCCGTCTATCCCAGCCTGACGGATCTGCCGTTCATCGTCCCTCTGATCGTCGGTCTCGGCATTGGTCTGCTTGCTGGTATCGTCAATGGAGCGCTGATCGCACAGACCAAGATTCCGCCGTTCATCGCGACGCTCGGCATGATGGTGTCGGCGCGCGGCGTTGCCAAATGGTACACCAAGGGATCGCCGGTTTCAGGGCTCACCGACCAGTTCAATTTCATCGGCACTGGTATCTGGCCGGTGGTGGTGTTCCTCGTCGTTGCTTTCATTTTCCACATCGCGCTGCGTTATACGCGCTACGGCAAATTCACCTATGCCATCGGCGCCAACGTACAGGCGGCGCGCGTCTCCGGCATCAATGTCGAGCGGCATCTGATCAAGGTCTATGCCATCGCCGGTGTGCTGGCGGGTCTTGCCGGTATTGTTACCGCAGCCCGTGCCCAGACGGCACAGTCTGGCATGGGTGTTACGTATGAGCTTGATGCGATTGCGGCTGCTGTTATCGGCGGGACGTCGCTCACCGGCGGCGTGGGACGGATCACCGGAACGGTCATCGGAGCCATCATTCTGGGCGTGATGATATCAGGTTTCACCTTCCTGCGGGTGGATGCCTATTATCAGGAAATCATCAAGGGCGTGATTATCGTTGCAGCCGTTGTGGTAGACGTCTATCGCCAGAAGAAGAGAAAAGTTTAAAGGTCTATGGCTTGCATCCGCATCGTGCGTGGTTCGACAAGCTCACCATGAGGGAGAGTGGTGCTGCAAGGCTAACCGGAAATATTGCAGGATCTAGTTCCCTGCAATCCTCGCTCTCCCTCATGGTGAGCTTGTCGAACCACGCACACTGTGACTGCAAATTTTAAGTTCAATCTGCAATGCCCGGAACCCATCCGGGCTTCTTTCCAAGAGGTAATGAAATGACTGTACGCTTTGGTCTGCTCGGTGCGGGCCGTATCGGCAAGGTTCACGCAAAGGCCGTGATCTCCAACCCGCAGGCGAAACTCGTTGCGGTGGCGGATGCGTTCGAACAGGCGGCGAAGGATCTCTCCGGCGCCTATGGTTGTGAAATCCGCACCATCGACGAGATCGAAAAGGCCGGTGACATTGATGCGGTCATCATCTGTACGCCGACCGATACCCATGCGGACCTGATTGAACGCTTTGCCCGCGTCGGCAAGGCGATCTTCTGCGAAAAGCCGATTGACCTCAATGTGAAGCGCGTCGAGGAATGCCTGGCTGTCGTTGATGAAACCAAGGCGACCCTGATGGTCGGTTTCAACCGCCGCTTTGACCCGCACTTTGCCGCCGTGCGCAAGGCCATCGATGACGGTGCCATCGGTACGGTGGAAATGGTCACGATTACCTCGCGTGACCCAGGTGCGCCGCCCGCCGAATACATCACCCGTTCCGGCGGTATTTTCCGCGACATGACGATCCACGATTTCGATATGGCGCGTTTCCTGCTGGGCGAAGATCCGGTGGCCGTGACCGCCCATGCTTCGGTTCTGGTGGACAAGAAGATCGGTGAACTCGGCGATTATGACAGCGTCAGCGTCATTCTCTCCACCGCCTCCGGCAAGCAGTGCATCATCTCCAATTCGCGCCGCGCGACTTATGGCTATGATCAGCGCATTGAAGTGCATGGTTCCAAAGGCATGGTTGCCGCGGAGAACCAGCGTCCGGTGTCGATCGAAGTCGCCAATGGCAACGGTTATACCCGTCCGCCACTGCATGATTTCTTCATGACCCGCTACACGGAAGCCTATGCCAACGAGATCGCCGCTTTCATCGATGCGATTGCGACGGGCGCCAGGGCCGCTCCGAGCGGCAAGGATGGCTTGATCGCGCTGGCGCTGGCCGATGCTGCCCTGCGCTCGGTCAAGGAAGGCAAGACGATCAGCCTCTGAGTTTCAATGAAAAACGCCCTGCCGGTGCGGTCACCGGCAGGGCGGTTATATGCAGGGTGAAGAGGGGGATTCCCTCCTACCTTACATCCACCCAGCGCTGTTCACTGAATGACCGGGCCATGGCGTGCACTGTGCGCTCGATCTCCAATCCGTCCTCAAATCCGATCAGATGCGCCTCCTGGCCATCGATGCGCTTGATCAGTTCATGGCACTCGATGATCTTGAGGTCGTTGAAGCCGAGACCGTGGCCAGGAGCCGGGATGAAGCGGCCATAGGGATCGTGATGCGGCGCGGTCAGGATCGTGCGGTAGCCCTGTTCCGTCGGCCGGTCTGCGGTGACGTAGAGCTGGAATTCATTGGCGCGTTCCTGATCGAACAGGATCGAGCCTTTCGAGCCGAAAATCTGCAGGGCAATACGTCCCTTGCGGCCCCAGGCGGAACGGTTGACCTGCAGCGTGCCGGCCACGCCGTTTTCCATATGCAGGAGCACGCTGGCGCTGTCATAGGTTTCAACCGCCTTCATGCCGCCGTCCTGCGTCCGGCGCTCGGCATAGGGTTTTGACATGTCGCACATGACCCGGCTGACCCGGCCAAACAGCGCCCAGAGCAGCGACAGGGGATGCACGGCAAAGTCGTCGAGCGCGCCATAGCCTGACGTTGCAGCATGCTTCCAATAGAACAGCGCGTCGGGATCGGCCATGAAATCCTCGTCCATCTCGATGCGCAGATGATTGACGTCGCCGATGATCTTTTCCGCCAGCAGCTGGCGGATATGGCGGATGGCCGGACCCTGGATGTAATTATAGCCGAGCGCCGCAACCTTGCCGGACTGTTTTGCCGCCGCTGTCATCGCCTTGGCGTCATCGAATGCCGGGGCCATGGGCTTTTCGCACCAGACGTGTTTGCCGGCCTGAAGCGCGGCCAACGCCATTTCCGGGTGAAACTGGTTGGGCGTGGTGATGGAAACGATATCGACATCGGGGTCGTTGATCACGGCGCGCCAGTCGCCCGACGCCTTGGCAAAGCCGAACTCGGCCGCACGCTGGCCGGCAAGCTCGGCATTGGCTTCGCCGAGATGCACGAGACGGACCGGAGGGACATCACCGAAAACCGCACGGACGGAATTCCAGGCCAGGGCATGGCATTTGCCCATGAACCCGGTTCCGATCAGCCCCACACCCAGTGCGCGCGCATTCCCATGACCCGACATGTCTTCACTCCCACGACATTTGAGGATGTCCGCATCTCTTGCAGATGTTGATTGAAGTAATCTATAACGGATAAAAATGGAATAACTGATCCGTTTTGCGGAATGGATTATTTTGGTAGTCTCGCCATCCGTATCGCAAAACCAAGGGGAACGATTCGCAATGGGCAGCACGGCCACAGAAGCAACTCTGCCGCAGGATTTCGATGCCTTGCGCACGCTGATCCTGGATCGCCGGCAGCTCCTGCCCAAGCGGCTGGCACAGATCGCGGCCTATGCCCTCGGCAATCCCGATGAAATCGCCTTCGGCACGGCGGCAAGCATTGCCCAGTCGGCCGGCGTGCAGCCCTCCACGCTTATCCGCTTTGCCCAGCATCTGGGTTTTGACGGGTTTACCAGCCTGCAATCGGTGTTCCGCGAACGCCTGCGGGAACGGCAGGGCTCGTATGAAGAACGGCTGTCGGGCCTGCGCGGCGATACGCCGGGCCTTTCCAAGAACCGCGTCATTCTCAATGGGTTCCTGTCGGCGGCCAGCCAATCCATCCAGACCATTTCCCGCAGTGCCGAGGAGGATGTGCTGGAGCGCGCCGTGGAAATTCTGGCGCATGCGGACACGATCTATCTCATCGCCCGCCGCCGGTCCTATCCGATCTCCGCCTATATGGCCTATGCCTTCGGCAAACTGAAAATCCGCAATCAGCTGATTGAATCGACGGCCGGTATCGACCCGGAAATCCTGTCCTTTGCCCGGCCGCAGGATGCGGCGATTGCCATCAGCTTTTCGCCCTATGCCTCGGCAACGGTCGAGCATGCGGCAGCGCTGGCAGCGCATGGCGTGCCTGTCGTTGCCATCACCGACAGCGCGTTTTCCCCGCTGGCACAATCCGCCAGCGTGTGGTTCGAGGCGGCGGAAGGGGACTTTTCCGGATTCCGGTCTCTCTCCGGGACAATGGCGCTCGCCATGGCGTTGACTGTGAGCGTGGCGGAACGGCGCCGCAGCCTGTAACAGCGCCAAATGAAATGCGGGAAATCTAAAAAGAATATACATTCCATATTGACGATTTGGTAGAATTATTATTTCATATGCAAAAATTCCCGGCCTGTTTTCAGCGGGATGGATCAGCATATCGGGAGGATCGTCATGGGCAGCGCTGCAACAGGCAAAAAGCTTGATGTCATCACAATTGGCCGCTCGTCGGTGGATCTCTACGGCCAGCAGATCGGCTCCCGCCTCGAGGATATCGCGTCCTTCGCCAAATCCGTCGGCGGCTGCCCGGCCAATATCGCCATCGGCACCGCCCGTCTCGGATTGCGCTCGGCACTTCTGAGCCGCGTCGGCGACGAGCAGATGGGCCGTTTCATCCGCGAGCAGATGCTGCGCGAAGGCGTGGCCGTCGATGGTGTCATCACCGATGCGGAACGGCTGTCGGCGCTGGTCATCCTGTCGGTCGAGAACGACAAGAGCTTTCCGCTGATCTTCTATCGCGAGAACTGTGCCGACATGGCGCTGAACGAGGACGACGTCGATCCGGAGTTCATCCGCTCGGCCCGCGCCGTGGTGGTGACGGGCACGCATTTTTCCAAGCCCAACACCGATGCCGCCCAGCGCAAGGCGATCCGCCTGATCAAGGAAGCCGGCGGCAAGGTGGTGTTCGACATTGATTACCGGCCGAACCTCTGGGGACTTGCCGGTCACGGGGCAGGCGACAGCCGCTATATCGCCTCCGATGCCGTATCGAGCCATTTGAAGACGGTGCTGGCCGACTGCGACCTGATCGTCGGTACGGAAGAGGAAGTGCTGATCGCCTCCGGCGAGGCTGATCTGCTCGCCGCATTGAAGACCATCCGCGCGCTTTCCGCCCATGCCACCATCGTGCTCAAGCGCGGCCCGATGGGCTGCATCGTCTATGAGGGCGCCATTTCGGATGATCTTGAGGACGGCATTGTCGGCAAGGGATTTCCCATCGAGGTGTTCAACGTGCTGGGCGCGGGCGATGCCTTCATGTCCGGTTTCCTGCGCGGCTGGCTCGGCGGCGAAAGCCTCGCCACGGCGGCGACCTGGGCCAATGCCTGCGGCGCCTTTGCGGTGTCGCGTCTCCTGTGCTCGCCGGAAATCCCGACATTCGAAGAGCTGCAGTTCTTCCTTGAACACGGCAGCCCGCAGCATGCGCTGCGCAAGGACGAGGCGATCAATCATGTGCACTGGGCAACCACGCGCCGCCATGACATCCCTTCGATGATGGCCTTTGCCATTGACCATCGCGTGCAGCTTGAGGACCTTTCCCAGAGGCTTGGCGCGGATATCGGCCGGGTGCAGGCATTCAAGGAACTGGCCGTCAAGGCCGCCGCACGGGTTGCCGATGGCCGCAGCGGTTATGGCATGCTGCTCGATGAAAAGTTCGGGCGCGAGGCGATGTTCGAATTTGCCCGGCACAATTTCGATTGGCTCGGCCGCCCGGTCGAACTGCCGGGCTCGCGCCCGCTGCGCTTTGAATTCTCGCAGGATATCGGGTCGCAGCTGGCGGAATGGCCGGTGGATCATTGCATCAAGTGCCTGTGCTTCTATCATCCGGACGATCCGGCCGAGTTGAAGGCGGAGCAGCAGGCCAAGCTGCGCGCCCTGTTCGAGGCGGCGCGCAAGGTCGGACGCGAACTGCTGATCGAGATTATTGCCGGAAAGCACGGGGTGCTCGACGACATGACCATTCCGCGGGCGCTGGAAGAGCTCTACGCGCTTGGCATCAAGCCGGACTGGTGGAAGCTGGAGCCGCAGGCTTCGGCCGCCGCCTGGAAGAAGATCGAGGCGGTGATCGAAAAGAACGATCCGTGGTGCCGTGGTGTCGTCCTCCTCGGGCTGGAAGCGCCGCAGGATGAGCTGGAAGCAGCCTTCGCTGCCACCGCCAATGCGCCCGTCGTCAAAGGTTTTGCCGTTGGACGCACCATTTTCATGGATGCCGCCGAACAATGGCTGGCGGGCAAGATATCCGATGAGGCGGCGATTGCCGACATGGCCGATCGTTTCGAAAAATTGACCAGGGCATGGCTTGCCAGCCGCAAGCAACAAGCGGCATAGCATCAGGCCGGGAGGAGATTGACATGACCAAGACGATACGCCTGACGATGGCGCAGGCATTGACGCGTTTCCTTGCCAGCCAGATGACCGTGATCGATGGCCGGAAGGTGCCGGTGTTTGCCGGTGTCTGGGCGATTTTCGGCCACGGCAACGTGGCGGGTCTCGGCGAGGCGCTGTATCAGGTGCGCGACGAACTTCCGACCTACCGCGCCCACAATGAGCAGGCGATGGCGCATGCGGCCATCGCCTTTGCCAAGGCCAGTTTCCGCCGCCGCATGATGGCGGTGACGAGTTCCGTCGGGCCGGGCGCGACCAATATGGTGACGGCGGCGGCGCTTGCCCATGTCAACCGCCTGCCGCTGCTGCTTTTGCCGGGTGACGTGTTTGCCAACCGTATTCCCGATCCGGTTCTGCAGCAGGTGGAAAGTTTTGGCGACGGCACGGTTTCGGCCAATGACTGCTTCCGTCCCGTCTCGCGCTATTTCGACCGGATCACCCGGCCCGAACAGATCATTCCGGCACTCGCCCGCACCATGGCGGTGCTGACCGATCCGGCCGAATGCGGCCCGGTGACGCTGGCGCTGTGTCAGGATGTGCAGGCGGAAGCCTATGACTATCCGGAAAGTTTTTTCGACGAGCGCGTGTGGACGACGCGCCGCCCGCGCCCGGACCGTAGGGAATTGGCTGCCGCCGTCGAACTGCTCAAATCCGCGAAAAAGCCGCTGGTCATAGCCGGCGGCGGCGTCATCTATTCGCAGGCATCGAACGAGCTGAAAGCCTTCGTGGAAGCGGCGGGCATTCCCGTCTGCGAAACGCAGGGCGGCAAGTCGTCCCTGCCTGACAATCATCCCCTGAACATGGCCGCAATCGGCGTGACCGGTACATCGGCGGCCAACCGTCTGGCGGAAGAGGCGGATGTCATTCTGGCCGTCGGCACACGGTTGCAGGATTTCACCACCGGGTCCTGGGCGCTGTTCCGCAACGGAGCCAAGAAATTCATCGGCCTCAACGTGCAGGCTTTCGATGCGGGCAAGCACCGCGCGGCGGCTCTCGTTGCCGATGCGCGGGAAGGACTGCTGGAACTGGCTGCCGCGACCGCCGGTTACAAGGCGCCCGTGAGCTGGACCGAAAATGCCAAACAGGGCAAGGCCGAGTGGCAGAAGGCCGCCGCCGAGGTCACCGGACCGACCAACGCGGTCCTGCCGTCGGATGCGCAGGTGATCGGCGCCGTCCAGCGGGCCATGGGCAGCGCGGCGACCGTCCTGCATGCGGCGGGCGGATTGCCGGGTGAAATGCACAAGCTCTGGCAGGCGGGCGCACCCGGCTCCTATCACGCCGAATACGGCTTCTCCTGCATGGGCTACGAGATTGCGGGCGGCCTCGGTGCAAAAATGGCCAAGCCGGATGACGAGGTGGTCGTGATGATCGGCGACGGCTCCTATCTGATGCTGAATTCGGAGATCGCCACTTCGGTGATGCTGGGCCAGAGGATCACGATCGTGCTTCTCGACAATCGCGGGTTCGGCTGCATCAACCGGCTGCAGATGGGCACGGGCGGCGCGAACTTCAACAACCTCATGAAAGACTCGCGCCACGAGGTTCTGCCTGACGTCGATTTTGTCGGCCATGCAAAAAGCCTTGGTGCCATTTCTGAGAAGGTTGCGTCGATTGCGGAACTGGAGTCTGCACTTGCACGCGCCAAACAGAACGACCGGACCACGGTTGTCGTCATCGACACGGACCCGCTTGTCTCCACCGACGCCGGCGGCACGTGGTGGGATGTGGCGGTGCCGGAGGTCAGCCAGCGCCCGCAGGTCAATGCCGCGCGCAAGGCCTATGAAGAGAAGCTGAAACTGCAACACATCGGCGATTAACCTGATTTGTAGATAAACAGTGCGTGGTTCGACAAGCTCACCATGAGGGACGTAGATGATGACAGGAAGTCATATTCTGCAATCTTTGCGATTGGTGTTGCAGTCAACCCACCTTCCTCATGGTGAGCTTGTCGAACCACGCACCCCGCACACAACAACTGAAGGAAGACAAGAATGATCCGTATCGGGGCGAACCCAATCGGCTGGTCCAATGACGACATGCTCGAAATCGGCGGCAATATTCCTCTGGAAACCTGTCTGGAACAGGCGAAGGCGGCCGGGTTCACCGGCATGGAGCTCGGCAACAAGTTTCCGCGCACGGCGGACAAGCTGCGTCCGATCCTGGATGCGTTCGGACATAGTCTTGTCAGCGGCTGGTACTCGACCGAGCTGCTCGTGCGCGATGTCGACGCTGAACTCAAGGCTGTTGTCGGCCATGCCACGCTGCTGAAGGACATGGGCTGCACGGTTCTGATTGCTGCCGAGACATCCAACGCCATCCATTCCAACAAGAGCCTGCCGCTGTCGGCCCGTCCGGTTCTGGAAAAGTCAGCGTGGGCTGAATTTGGCAAGCGTTACACCGCCTTTGCCGAAGCGGTGAAGCAGACCTATGGCCTGCAGGTGGTCTATCATCACCACATGGGCACCGTGGTGCAGACCGAATCCGAGATCGACCGGTTCATGCAGGTAACGGGCGATGCCGTGCATCTGCTGCTCGACACCGGCCATGCCACCTGGGGCGGCGGTGATCCGGCACGCCTCGCCCGCCACCACAAGGCGCGCATCAGCCATGTGCATTGCAAGGATATCCGCGAAGCCGTGATGTGGCAGTCCAACCGCGAAGACTGGTCCTTCCTCGATTCCGTCCTTGCCGGCGTTTACACGGTTCCCGGCGACGGCATGATCGATTATGTTCGTGTTCTCAAGGAACTCCAGGGCTATAGCGGCTGGGTGGTTGTCGAGGCAGAGCAGGACCCTGTGAAGGCTGATCCAGCCGTCTATTCCAAGCTTGGCCATGCCAATCTCAGCCGCTTCATCAAAGAGGCAGGATTGGTTTGACCAGCGATTCCAAGCATCCGTTTTTTCGTCCCCTGTGGCGGCGTATCGCTGTCGTGGCCTTCTGCGTTGCATGGGCCATTTTCGAGTTCGTCACGGGCACGCCGTTCTGGGGGACGATAGCGCTTGGTTTCGCCGGTTATGGCGTCTGGCAGTTTTTCATCGCTTTTGACGCATCCGAACCGGTCAAGCCGACGGATGCGGACGGGAAAGAGGAATAGGACCATGTCGAAATTGTTGCTCAAGGCGCAAACCGGCACCGGCCGCGTGGCGCATGTCACGCCGGAAACCGCCGGCTGGACCTATGTCGGGTTCGACCTCAATCGCGCTGCGCCGGGCCAGACCATTGCCGGCCGCAGCGGCGACACGGAAGTCTGTCTCGTCTTCGTGACGGGCAAGGGATTTGCCCAGGTGAACGGCCACGATCTCGGTTTGCTGGGCGCGCGCATGTCACCCTTCGAGGGCAAGCCGTGGTCGGTCTACATGCCCGCCAATTGCGACTGGTCGGTGGTGGCCGATACGGCTGTCGAACTTGCCGTCTGCTCGGCGCCAAGCCTTGGCGGCGATCTGCCGGTGCGCGTGATCGCGCCTGACGACCTTGGCCAGGAAACACGCGGCAAGGGCACCAATACACGGTACGTCACCAACATCCTGCCGGAAAGCGAACCGGCGGATTCATTGCTCGTGGTCGAGGTGATCACGCCGGGCGGTCACACATCGAGCTATCCGCCGCACAAGCACGATCAAGACAACCTGCCGGCGGAGTCCTATCTGGAGGAAACCTATTACCACAGGCTCAATCCGCCGCAGGGTTTTGCCTTCCAGCGGGTCTATACGGATGACCGGTCACTGGACGAAGCGATGGCGATCGAGGACGGCGATGTGGTCATGGTGCCCAAGGGCTATCATCCCTGCGCTGCCTGTCATGGCTATGACCTCTATTATCTCAATGTCATGGCTGGTCCCAAGCGCACGTGGAAATTCCACAACGCGCCCGAGCATGAATGGCTGATGAAGTAGGCTCCAGGCTACAATCTACCACCGCAGAATGAAGCGGCCGGCAATCGCGCCGATCAGGCCGGAGGAAATCACCCCGAGCGTGTACCAGATGGCGATGAACGGCATGGCGCTTTCATCGCAGTGGAAAGAGTAGATAAGCGCTGCAATCGACCCCGCCGCAAGGCCGGCCGCGATCCCGGCAACCGTGGGCCGCGTCGGCGCCAGGCCGCGCAGCACCCAGAAGGCGCCGAACAGCAGCGGCAGCGACAGCACCACGATGTTGAAGGTGCAGACCGTAATCGTGTGCCCCTTCATCATGTTGGCGTAGTGATCGCGCGGCGACATGGCGAGCTGGGCGAAGGCAAGCATGCAGATGAGGGCAATGGCGACCGCCATCACGGCAAGGCTGATGCGGATGCTGCCAAGCGGGTAGGCAATGCGCTTGACCGCCCAGGCGCCGCCGACGGCAAGCGCGAGCGTATAGGTGAACTTGACCCAGAAGGCCATGGTCCCCGCCGCGGTCATCAGGTCTGGGCGCATGCCCAGCCACGACCACATGAGAATGGCGGAGGCGACCGAGCTGATGCCAAGGCCGATGCCGATCCGCCGCAGCACGGCTTTGCGCGATACCGGCTTCAATTCGCTGGCGAGACGCTCGATCAGATCATTTGTCGTCATCGGCTGCCTGTCCTCTCAACTTCGCGGCTATGGCCTTCAATCCCCTGTGAATGCTGACCTTCACGAGCGATTCGGAAAGGCCGGTGCTTCGGGCCGCTTCCGCGATCGACTGCCCTTCTATCTTGGTCCGGTAAATCAGATCCCGTGATTTTTCCGGTATGGTCTGCAACAGCCTGTCCACATCCATGCGGTCTGCGGTGGCGTCTGAATTGTCCTGCAGAAACAGGTCTTCCACATCGTCCAGCGGCACGGTTGCCCGGATGCGGTTGCGCCGGAAATGATCGATCAGCTTGTAGCGCGCAATCGCATGCAGCCACGCGGTGAAGGGCCGATCCGGCTCATAGGTCTGCCGCCGCGTGTGCAGGGCGAGCAGTGTTTCCTGCACCAGATCGTCCGCGTCGCCCCGGTGGGCATCGGCCAGACGGCGCAGAAAATACCGGCGCAAAAGCTTGGCCACCTCGTCGAGCAGCACACGATAGCTCTGCGCGTCGCCCGCAAGGCTTGCGAGCATCAGTTCCTTCAAACGCGCTTCGACCGAATGCACCCTGGTTCATTCCTTTATTCGCAGCAACGGCGAAAAGGTTACAGATGCGCCGATCATATCGACAGCGGTTACCGCATGCCAGTGGCCGCTGGTCGAACTTTTCGATCACCAATCCGTGATCGTTGTAACCAAATTCCAGCTTCCGGCGAATTGCTTGATGTGACCGGCCGACAGGTCCGGATCACGCCACGGAAATCAGGAGGCCGTTATGGGGTCGCGCAAAAATATCGGATATGTGTCTGCAGTGTCTGTGATTGCAGGATTGCTGAGCCTTGGCGCCAGCACCGCCTTTGCCGGCAATGGCAAGCCGTTGACTGTCGTTGAACTCTTCACCAGTCAGGGCTGCTCGTCCTGCCCACCTGCCAATGCCAATCTGATCGAGATCAGCAAGCGGCCGGATGTTCTGGCCCTCAGCTTCGGCGTAACCTATTGGGACCGGCTCGGCTGGAAGGATATCTTCGCCGCGCCTGAATATACGGACCGGCAGGTCACCTACGAAACCCCACTCGGCCGCGACGGGCCGTTCACCCCGCAGATGGTCGTCAATGGCCGCGCGGATGTCGTCGGCAACCGCATCGGCGAGATCGACCACCTGATCGCCACGGCGCCAAAGCCCGATCCCTTGTCCGTGACGATCACCGGCAATTCCCTCGCCATCGCTGCGGGGAAGGCACCGGCGAGCGGTGCCGATATCTGGCTGGTGACCTATGATGACAAGACCGTCAACGTTCCCGTCAGCCGTGGCGAAAATACCGGCCACACGCTGCCGCACAAGAATGTGGTTCACAGCCTTTCCAATCTTGGAAGCTGGGACGGCAAGGCGGTCAGCCTACGCATTTCTCCGGCCAAGCCCGGCCTGCGCACGGCCGTCCTGATCCAGGCGCCGCATGGCGGGCCGATCCTGGCCGCCGCCACCAACTGAATTCCGCGGCTGCGGACAAAGAATTCCTGGCATGAACAGCTGTGAGACACGCAGCGCGATGCCCAGGAAGTGTGGATGACCGCATGGCATCCGAAACTCAACGGCACGCAGATACGTGTCTTATTCAAATCGAGGAGACTACCATGAACATTCTTGCACGCCGCATCGCCCTGTCGGCTTTCGTTCTCGCTTCCGGACTGGCCGGCATCAACAGCGCCCTTGCGGAAGATGCCATGAAGGCAGACCCTATGAAGACGGAAAGCATGAAGGCTGACTGCATGAAAAAGGCCGGCATGGAGAAAGACTCCATGAAGAAGGATGCCATGACCAAGGAATGCGACAAGCAGGCCATGGCCAAGGATGCGATGAAGCCCGATGCCATGAAGAAAGACGCGATGAAGCCGGACGCCATGGCACCGAAAAAGAACTAAAATCCCTCCGGTGCCGTCTCCCTGACGGGACGGCACCGGATCCATTGCCCGACAGCCAAGGATAGCATCATGACGAGCGTAACTGATCATGAAACGGCACGGCCCAGGAAAATCCTGTTCTACCGGCATTCGATTGCCGTGCGGCTGACCCACTGGCTCAATGTCCTGTGCCTCAGCTTCCTCCTGATGAGCGGTCTGCAAATCTTCAATGCCCATCCCGATCTCTATTGGGGACAGTACGGTGCCGATGCCGATCATTCCTTCATCTCGATCGGTGCCGTCAGCGATGGCGACACGATCAAGGGCATCACCCGCGTCGGTTCGATTTCCATCGCGACGACAGGCGTTCTCGGCGCATCGACGGTCGAGGGCGAGCTGACGCCGCGCGCCTTTCCAAGCTGGATCACCATTCCGGGTTATCAGGATCTTGCATCCGGGCGGCGCTGGCATTTCTTTTTTGCCTGGTTCTTTGTCATCAACGGCTTCGTCTACCTGCTGTACGGCCTGATCGCCGGACATTTCCGCAGGGATATCGTGCCGACGAAGGACCAGTTGACGCCGCAGCATCTGGCGCATGAGATTGGCGAACATGCCCGCCTGCGCTTTCCCAAGGGCGAAGAAGCGCGGCGCTATAACAGCCTGCAGAAACTGACCTACATGGCGGTCATTTTCATCCTTCTGCCGCTGATGGTGCTGACCGGCCTCACCATGTCGCCGGGCTTCGATTCCATCTTCCCGTGGCTGCTCGATGTTTTCGGCGGACGCCAGTCGGCGCGCACCATTCACTTCATCACCGCATCGCTGCTCGTCGCCTTTGTCATCGTGCATCTGGTGATGGTGCTGGTATCCGGCGTCTGGAACAATCTGCGCTCGATGATCACCGGCTATTACGGCCTGACGGTCGAGACCGACAAGGAAACAGTGAAATGAAGTTCGAACTCTCACGCCGCCGTTTCCTCATCGGCTCCAGCGTTGCCGCGACCGGACTTTTGACCGGGTGCGACGCTCTGGTGGAAAATGCCAGCGTCAACGATATCCTGCAGAAGGCCGAAGCCTTGACCATGGGCTCCCAGCGTCTCCTGCAGGCCCACGAACCGCTGGCGCGCGAATTCACCGAGGCCGACCTGTCACCCATATTCAAGGCCAACGGCACGCAGATGCCGGACAGCGAAGAATATGCGAGGCTGATGGAGGGCAATTTCGCCGACTGGCGGCTGGTGGTCAACGGCATGGTGCACACACCCCTCAGCCTGTCGCTGGCCGATCTGAAGGCGATGCCATCACGCACGCAGATCACCCGGCATGATTGCGTTGAAGGCTGGAGCGCCATCGGTAAATGGACCGGCGTTCCCCTCGGCCTTGTCCTGCAGAAGGCGGGCCTTGCCCCCGGCGCGCGCTATGCGGTGTTCTATTGCGCCGATGAGTACGAGAAATCACTGGATGGCAGCGGCCAGTATTACGAGAGCGTCGATCTCATCGATGCCTTCCATCCGCAGACCATCCTGTCCTACAGCATGAACGGCAAAGACCTTGAGGTGGCGCACGGTGCGCCCCTGCGGCTGCGGGTTGAACGGCAACTGGGTTACAAGCATGCCAAATATCTCATGCGGATCGAACTGGTTGACAGCTTCAAGGGCGTGTGGGGCGGGAAGGGCGGTTTCTGGGAAGATCGCGGCTATGAATGGTATGCGGGTATCTGAGTGGTTTGACCGAGTTCAGGCCGCAGCGATGACCTCGATTTCGACGAGCCAGGCTTCGGACAATGTCTGGGCGGCAATGGTTGTCGTGGGGATCGTGCGGCCACCCAGTGCTGCCACCCGCGCATTCTGGTTGGCTTCGGCAAAGGCGGGATCGCGCAGGTAACTCGTCGTCCTGACGATATTGTCGACTGTCATCCCGGCGCTCGCAAGGATGGCCCGGATGTTGTTCCAGACAAGATCGAGTTGTTCTGCCAGGGTCGTGCCGGCTACGCCGTTCTGGTCGAGGCCCATGGTGCCGCTGATGTAGAGGAAGCGTTCCGGCTGCTGCACTTCCAATGCATGGAGATAGTCCGGTGTTGCCGGATAAACGCCGTTCCGGGGATTGCGCGGGATCAGTTTCATGATCTCAGTTCCTTTCGTGGCACGTTGCGGGATGTCTTGGGCCGATGGGCCTCGGATTGCTGGTCGCTGTCGCTGGGGATGCGCAGCACGCCGGGAGGCAAGGCGGGTTCCTCGCTCTTTGACGGACCGCGGAAAAACTATCATGGCCGCACTCCTTCGGAAATGGCCTGTTCCATTGAAAGTGCTGACGGGTACCCTCACATCCGTGGTAGAACACAAGGCGGAGAAGACCGGAGGAAAACACCATGGACATGAACGCCACATCTGCCGATGCCCTGGTGCCGACCCTCCATCGTCTGCGAACCGCATGGCTGGCGCACCGGCCCGATTACGCCCAGCGTCAGGACGATCTGAAACGCTTGCGTGCGGGGCTGAAGGACCGGCTCGAACCGATGGTCAAGGCGATCAGTGCGGATTTCGGCCATCGCTCACGCCATGAAAGCATGCTGGGCGAAGGCATGACCGTCTTTGGCGAGATCGACCACATGCTTGCGCATCTGAAATCCTGGATGAAGCCGCAGCGCCGTTCGGCCGGCTGGCACATGTGGCCGGCCCGGGCGGAAGTGCGTTATGTGCCGCTTGGGGTTGTGGGTGTCATCGCCCCGTGGAACTATCCGGTCAACCTGGCGCTGACGCCGCTTGCCACCGCCATCGCTGCCGGCAACCATGTTTACCTCAAACCGTCCGAACACACGCCGCGCACCAGCGAGTTCCTGCGGGAACTGCTCGCCGATGTCTTTCCGCCGGATCGCGTTGCCGTGGCGCTGGGCGGTGCCGATGTGGGCGGGGCGTTTGCCGGTCTGCCCTTCGATCACCTGCTGTTCACCGGCTCCACCGCCGTCGGCCGCAAGGTCATGGCATCGGCCGCCCCGAACCTGACTCCCGTCACCCTGGAACTCGGTGGAAAATCACCCGTATTCATTGGCGAGGACGCGCCCTTGGCCAAGGCGGTGACGCGCATTGTCACCGGCAAGCTCTACAATGCCGGCCAGACCTGCATCGCGCCGGACTATGCGCTGGTGCCGCTGGCGCGGCGCGATGAATTTGTCGAGGCTGTGCGGGCAGAGGTCAAGTCCCGCTATGCACAGCTCGATGCCAATCCAGACTACACCCATATCGTCAATGAGGGGCAGTATCGCCGCCTGCGCGGCCTGCTTGACGATGCGCGGGCACGCGGGCTTGCCGTGATGACGCTGGCGGAGCCGAAAGATGCGGCACGGGCGGAAACCGAGCGCCTGCTGCCGCCGACGCTGGTGCTCGATCCGGGCGATGACAGCAAGATCATGCAGGAGGAAATCTTCGGGCCGATCCTGCCGGTCAAGACCTATCGCAGCGCCGATGAGGCCATTGGTTATATCAACGGGCATGACCGGCCGCTGGCGTTCTACTGTTTCAGCAATGACAAGGCGGAAACGGAAAAAATGCTGGCGAACATTGTGGCCGGCGGCGTCTGCGTGAACGAAACGCTGTTCCACAATGTCTGCAACGATCTGCCGTTCGGCGGCGTCGGGGCCAGCGGCATGGGCCATTATCACGGCCGCGAAGGCTTTCTGACCTTCAGCAAGATCATGCCGGTCCTGCATCAGGCCAGGATGCCGCTGACCGACCGGATCAAGCCGCCCTACAGGGGATTGGCAAACATGGTGGTCAGGCTTTTCGCGCGCTGAAATTCACGGGAACGGCAGTGTCGATGACTTTCAGTACCGATGCTGGCTTCAAAGGTTCGCCGCGGTCGCTTCGCTCAGGCGTTTCCTCGGCCCGAAGATCAGGAAACTGATCACTGCCAGAACCCAGACGCCGGCACCGCCATAGAGCATGATCAGGCCAAAACCGTGGATCAGCGCATCATGGACGAGCGTTCCGGCCGGGTCCAGAGCCGTGAGTTCCGGAAAGGTCTGCGGGAGGCTTGCAAAGTTTCCGGCGGCGATTTTTTCCGCCAGCAGGCGCAACCGGGATGGGTCGAACGACCCGGCAAAGGCGCTTCTCAGATAAGACAGCGTGCCCTCCAGCAGGATAAAGCCCATCAGCGCGATATTGATGGCGAGGGTAATCAGCCGCGCGCTCATGTCGATGCCTGAGGCCATGCCGGCGCGGGTGCTCGATACCGAACCGGTGGTCGTGTTGGTAACGGGTGTATTGGTCAAACCCAGCCCGATACCCGCCAGCAGGCAGCCGGGCAGCATGGTCAGCCAGCTTGCGTGGTCAACGCTGCTGCCAAAGCGCATCAGCATGAAGCCGAGGCCGATGGTGAACAGGCCGAGCGGAATGACGATGCCGGGCCGGTAGCGCAGCGAAAGGCGCTCCGCCAATGGCGGGGTGACCAAAGTAGGCAGCGTATAGGCCAGCAGCGACAGTCCCGCCGCGACAATATCGTAGCCGAGGCCGCTCTGAAAATAGATCGGCAGGTAGATCATCAGCGGCCAGAAGCTGAAATTCATGCCGATGGAGCCGAGGATAGCCCCGGAAAAGTTGCGGATGCGGAAGACGGAAAAGTCGAACATGGGATGGGGGCTGCGGTTTTCCGCGACGATGAAGGCGATGAAGCTCGCCGCCGATGCGCCGATGATGGCCAAAGCGGTGATGCTGGTAAAGCCGAGGTCGGGGCCCTGCGTGATGAAATAGGTCAGGCCGAAAACCGCCAGCGACAGGGTGGTGATGCCGAGGACATCCAGTTTTTTCGCTTCGGGATCACTGGATTCCTCGATGCTGCCGAAGACGAGAATCAATGTGAGGATGGTGAGGGGGACGTGGACCAGGAACACCCATTCCCAGCTGGTGAGGGCAACGATGATGCCGCCGATGATCGGCCCGAAACCAAGGCCGATGCCGAAGACAATCCCCCATATGCCGAAGGCCTTGCTGCGCTCGCGCCCTGCCTGAAACTGATGCGACAGAATGGCAATCTGGCAGATCAGCATCGCGCCGGCGGCAATGCCCTGGAGAAAGCGGCTGACGATCAGAATGGCGGCATCCTGCGCCAGCCCGCACACGAAGGATGTGATGGCAAACAGCACGAGGCTGATGACGAAAATGCGCTTGCGGCCATAGCGGTCAGCCAGGGTGCCGACCGCCATCAGCACGGTGGTGCAGGCAATGGTATAGGCGTTCATGATCCACTGCATGTCCTTCAGGGTGCCATGCAGGACCTTTTCCAGGGTTGGCAGAATCACCGGCACGCTCGAAATTTCGAGGCCGAACATGAGGGACGACAAACATATGGCAGCCAGCGCCACCATATTCTTGCGGGACGAGGAGAGCGACATGGATGGTTCTTTCCAAGGTTGCATCTGGCAATGGAACACACCTTCGCCGGCACGCATGCGGTGTCGGTGAGTTCCGGGCCAAGTCGGGACGAAAAAGCACCGGACCGGCGGGATGACCGGTCCGATGTTCGCCGAAGCGAGTCATGCCAGCACCTTAGGTCAGTTCGTATCATGACAAAAATGATTTAATTTACTGGAATAAATTAGCAGTTGTCATTAATCTGCTGGCATGGATTTCGACCCCACACTGTTACGCGCCTTCGTGGCTGTCAAAGAGGCGGGAAGCTTTACCCGGGCGGCCCGACGGCTGAACCTGACGCAATCGGCTGTCAGCCATCAGATCCGGCGGCTGGAGGAACAGGTTGGCCGGTCGCTGCTCTACCGCACGACGCGCAGTGTCAGGCTGACGGAAGATGGCGACGATTTCCTGCGCTATGCCTGCCAGATCCTGCATTCGCTCGATGCCTTGACCCGCCGCTTTCAGGCATCGCCGGTGTCCGGCGTCGTCCGCTTCGGCGTTCCGGAGAATTTCATCGGGGACCGGCTGCCGACATTGCTGTGCCAGTTTGCCCGCACCAATCCGGAGGTCCAGCTGGACGTGAATGTCAGCATGAGTCTCGATCTTCATGCGATGGTGAGGGCCAGCGAACTCGATCTGGCGGTCGTGCTGACATTGCCGGAGGCGGCCACCGGCAAAGTTCTCAAGCAGACGCAATTTGTCTGGGTGGCGGCCGAAACGTTCAAAGTGCCGCCGGGCACGTCATTGCCTTTCGCCTTCATCCCGGCTCCATGCCTCAACCGCAAGGTCGGCGTCGAAGCGCTGGACCGGACTTCGATCGATTGGCACGTCGTCTTCACGTCGGCGAGCATGCAGGGCATTCGCGCGGCCGTGCTGTCGGGGCTGGCAATGACCGTGATGACCCGGGATGACCTTGAACCGGGAATGAAGATCCTTGACGGCCAGTACGGCTTGCCGCCGCTGCCAACGGCGGTTTTCAGCCTGATCTGGAGCGAAGAGGGGCAGACGCCCGCCACCCGGGAATTCGGTCAGCTCGTCGTCGATATGCCGGAACAGGCGGCCGCGGCAAAACTGGTCAGGATCGGCTAAGGCCGTACACGCCCGCGTTCATTTTGCCGCCATCAGACCGGCGGCAACGATGAGCAGCCCGCCCGCGCCGCCTTCGACGATTCTCCGACGCCGGTCGCTGAAACCGCCGCGTCCGGCCAATCGCCCGATGACCAGGCTGAGAATCACATAGACGACGCCGCACCAGAGGACGAAGACGGCCGACAGGGCCGCTGCCTGCAGCGCAATGCTGCTGCCGGGCTGGATGAATTGCGGCAGGATCGCAAAATAGATCATCATGCCCTTGGGATTGAGAAAGGCCGTGAGGAAACCGCGCTGGAGCTGCCGCCTCGCCGGTCCGGCGGCGACGGTCACCCGTCCGGCCTGCAATGCCGACGCGATGAGCTTGCAGGCGAGATACAGGAGATAGGTGATGCCGATCCAGCGCAGCGCTTCAAACAGCAGCGGCGACGCCGCCACGATGGCAGCGAGGCCGAGGGCAACGAGGGTGGAGTGGACGAGATAGCCAAGGCAGACGCCGGCTGTCGCACGCAGGCCTGCGGTGCGTCCGCCCGCAATCGCCTGCGATGCAACGAACAGCATGTCCGGTCCCGGCGTACAGATCAGCGGCAGTACGGTCGCCGTAAACAGCAATAGCGTGTGTATTTCCATGATTGGAACAGTACCGCACACGGCGCGCAATCGGATTGCAAAGATATCAGGATATGGTGTTTTACTGGCATAATTGCTGTATTCTATCGGAAATATTGGCAGGAAATTTCAATGATGTTGGATGAGATCGACAAGCGTATCCTTCGCGCGCTTCAGAAGGACGGGCGCATGCAGAATGTGGAACTTGCCAGGGAGGCCGGCCTGTCGCCATCGCCCTGCCTGCGCCGCGTGCGGCTGCTGGAGGAGGCCGGTGTCATCGACCGCTATGTCGCCGTGCTCAATCCGGCCAAGGTCAATTTATCGCTTTCGCTGTTCGCGCGGGTGTGGCTGACGGCGCAGGATGCCGAAACGATCGATCATTTCATGGATGCGATGAAGAGACTGCCCCAGGTGGTGGAATGCTATATCATGCTGGGAGAGAGTGACGCGCTGCTGCGGGTTGTGGTCGCCGATCTTGACGACTACCGGCACTTTCAGGCCTCTCATCTGACGCGGATCAACGGCATCCAGAATGTCAAAACCGATGTGCCGAGCCAGATTGTGAAGCAGACCTATGCTCTGCCGCTCGATTGACCGGTAAAAAGCCGAAAACATGCGGCAAACCGCAATTCGCGCCATTCCGATCTGAAAACCGCCTTCTTTGGAAAGACAATGGTAGCGAAGGAGGGATTCGAACCCCCGACACAAGGATTATGATTCCTCTGCTCTAACCTACTGAGCTACTTCGCCCCATATGTCATGCGACCCGTGAACGGCTAGCCTGCAAGTGAGGACCGGGGGACGCGCTGTCAATTGACAGGGACGGGGCGGATATATGTGGGGAGCAACGGCCTGTCAAGCAATCTTCTCCTTATCCAAGACTTGTGTTCGTTTCTTCCTGCGGATAATGGATGCCGACATGAAAAAGGCTGAAAAGATGGCTCCACGGATTGCAGTGCTGGGTTGCGGCTATTGGGGCAGCAATCATATCCGGACATTAAAGAGTCTCGGAGCGCTATTTGCGGTCTCTGACCAGAACACTGATCGCGCTGCCGGTTTTGCCGCGGAGCAGAATGTTCTGCATATTGAAGTCGAGGATCTTTTCACCCATCCCGACGTTGATGCCATCGTCATGGCCCTGCCGCCGCAGTTCCATGCGGCTGCCGCCATTCGTGCCGTAACCAATGGCAAGGACGTTCTCGTCGAGAAGCCGATCGCCCTGACCGTTCCGGATGCGGAAGCTGCCGTGAAGGCGGCACGCGACAATGGCCGCATCTTCATGGTTGGCCATGTGCTGCGTTTCCATCCGGCTTTTGAAAAGCTTCTGGAGCTGATCAAGGCAGGCGATCTGGGTGACGTGCGCTATATCCACTCCCATCGGCTCGGCCTTGGAAAATTCCACACGGAAAACGATGCCCTCTGGGATCTGGCACCGCATGACCTGTCGATGATCCTGGCCATCACCGGCACCGAACCTTTGGAAGTGCGCGGCGAGGGCGCGGCGGTGCTCGATCACCTCAGCGATTTCGCCCACCTGCACATGCGCTTTCCCAACAATATTCGCGGGCACCTTTTTGCCTCGCGCCTTAATCCCTATCGCGAGCGCCGTCTTACGGTCGTCGGCACCAAGGCCATGGCCGTCTTCGATGACATGGAGCAGTGGGACAAGAAGCTTGCCGTCTACAAGCATTCGATCTGGCAGGATAACGGCCAGTGGGCGTCGACGACGGAAGAGCCGACCTATGTCAAGATTGCGCAGGGCATGCCGCTGACCCGGGAATGCCAGAATTTCATCGACAGCATCAACACGCGCAGCGAGCCGGTCACCGACGGCGAGGAAGCGATTCGCGTCCTGCGGATTCTGACCGCCGGCACGGTTGCGCACGACAAGGCGAGCTGATCCGTCCGGCAGCCCCAAAAGTGCTGCAAGATTGCGCTCGGTGTAAAGCGTTGTTACAAGACCGGACAAACTTTGAACGACAACGTCTGGCAGACCTCCCGCGGCCCTTCTAAAGAGTTGTCTTGACCGTTTTCCGCGACGGATTCGCGGAACAATTGATATTGGAGCAATGATGCAGTTCATCGATCTCGGCGCACAGCGTGAACGGATTAGCAGCAAGCTTGATGCGGCAATCGCCAAAGTGGTGCGTGAAGGCAAATATATTCTCGGACCGGAAGTTGCCGAGTTCGAAAAGCGTCTTGGCGCATATCTCGGTGTCGAGCATGTGGTGGCCTGTGCCAACGGCACGGATGCCCTGCAGATTCCGCTGATGGCACGCGGCATCGGCCCGGGCGATGCGGTGTTCTGCCCGAGCTTCACCTTCGCCGCCACCGCCGAAGTCGTGGCGCTTGTCGGGGCCGAGCCGGTTTTCATCGATGTCGACGCCGATACCTACAACATCAATGTCGAGCAGCTGGAAGCGGCAATCAAGGCCGTCCTGGCGGAAGGTCGGTTGCAGCCAAAGGCCATCATCCCGGTCGATCTGTTCGGCCTCGCCGCCAATTACACCTCGGTATCGGCAATTGCCGACAAATACGACCTGTTCGTCATCGAAGATGCGGCGCAGTCGATCGGCGGCAAGCGTGACAATGCGATGTGCGGTGCGTTCGGCCATGTCGGCGCGACCAGTTTCTATCCGGCAAAACCTCTGGGCTGCTATGGCGACGGCGGTGCCATGTTCACCAATGACGCGGCGCTGGCCGACCTGTTGCGCTCCATCCTGTTCCACGGCAAGGGCGAGACGCAGTATGACAATGTGCGCGTCGGCATGAATTCGCGCCTCGATACGATCCAGGCGGCGGTCCTCATTGAGAAGCTCGCCATTCTCGAAGACGAGATGGAAGCGCGGCAGATCGTGGCCAAGCGCTATGCCAACGGCCTCAAGGACGTGGTCAAGGTCGCCCTTATGCCGGAAGGCTCACGCTCGGCCTGGGCGCAATATGCCATCGAGACCGAGAACCGCGACGCGCTTAAGGCGCATCTGCAGGCCAACGGCATTCCTTCGGTGATCTATTATGTCAAGCCGCTGCATCTGCAGGATGCCTATGCGCACTATATGCGCGCGCCGGGCGGCCTCGCCGTATCGGAAACGCTGCCGAAGAACATCCTATGCCTGCCGATGCATGCCTATTTGAGTGAGGCCGATCAGGACCGCATCATCGGGACCATTCGCGAGTTCAAGACCAAAAGCGCTGCCTAAGCGCTTTTGGGGCCGCATCGCTGACAGAGGTTTGTGCGATCAGGCGACGGCCTGGCCCTGTTGTGCCAGGCGCTTGAGCATGGCTTCCGCCTGCGGAGCCCGTTCGGAGCGGCCGATGAAGCCGCCGCCGTAGACACGGGCGGTGTTGCTGTCATCGGAATAGAGGACACAGGCCTGGCCGGGAGCGATGCCGCTTTCACCATCGACCAGCTCGACCCAGGTCTCGCCGTCGCGGTGGTGCAGGACAGCCGGGCGCGGCGGACGGGTTGAACGGACCTTGGCATAAACTTCAACGCCGCCTTCCGGAGTGCTCTCGAGCGCATCATCCCCGAGCCAGTTGACGTTGCGCAGGAAAACCTTGCGGGTTTCCAGCGCTTCGCGCGGACCGACGACCACACGTGCATTGGCTGCGTCGAGATGGACAACGTAGAGCGGGTCACCGGTCGCCACGCCGATGCCGCGGCGCTGGCCGATGGTGTAGTGCACGATGCCCTCATGGCGGCCAAGCACGCGTCCGTCGATGTGGACGATGTCGCCGGGATTGGCAGCCTCGGGCTTCAGCTTGGAAATAATGTCGGAATACTTGCCCTGCGGAACAAAGCAGATGTCCTGGCTGTCCTGCTTGTTGGCAACGGACAGGCCGAGTTCTTCGGCAATGGCGCGGGTTTCCGGCTTGGTCAGTGACCCCAGCGGGAAGCGCAGGTAGTCGATCTGCTCCTGCGTTGTTGCAAACAGGAAATAGCTCTGGTCCTTGTCCGTATCGACCGGGCGGTAGAGTGCGCGGTGCGCGCCATTGGCATGGCTGCGGATATAATGTCCGGTGGCGAGCGCATCGGCGCCGAGATCCCTGGCCGTCTGCAGGAGATCGGCAAACTTCACTGTCTGGTTGCAGGATACGCAAGGGATAGGTGTTTCGCCGCTGACATAGCTGTTGGCAAAGGGATCGATCACGGCCTCGCGGAAGCGCGCTTCGTAGTCCAGCACATAATGCGGAATGCCAAGGCGCTCGGAGACGCGGCGCGCATCCTCGATATCCTGGCCGGCGCAGCAGGAGCCCGCGCGGTGGGTCGATGCGCCGTGATCATAGAGCTGCAAGGTAACGCCGACGACATCATAACCCTGACGTTTGAGAATGCCCGCCACAACAGAAGAATCCACGCCGCCAGACATGGCGACGACGATACGTGTGTCTTCCGGCTTGCCCGGCAGATCGAGATTATTCAGTGTCATAAGCGGATCCGGTTCTTGCAGCGACATAACGGCGCAGGGATATTCAAGGCCCCTATATAGGTCAATTGACTCGATCTTGCCAACAGGAAGTCGCAGGCGGTGCATTTTTCTCACGCAAAGGTGAGCGATGTGTCGCCGTGGCAACGGCCGGTGATACCGGTCAAAGCCGGCAAAATGGTCATTTTCAACAATCTCCTGGAATTTGCAGAAGTTACCAGAGAATGACTCGCTGTTTAGGCAATTATTAAAGCCCTGCCTGTAATGTCGGCTGCGATAGGTCTTGAAGTTTAGTGTAGAGAGTACAATGACCGATCTTGTTCGACCGAGAGTAAAATATGTAATCGGCCCGGATGGCAGCCCGCTGACCATCGCCGATCTTCCGCCCGCCAATACGCGGCGTTGGGTTATTCGCCGCAAGGCTGAGGTGGTTGCCGCTGTGCGCGGTGGTCTTCTTAGTCTTGAGGAGGCTTGCCATCGCTATACATTGACGGTGGAAGAGTTCCTGTCCTGGCAGTCCTCGATCTCCGATCATGGCCTGGCTGGATTAAGAACAACCCGGATACAGCAATATCGTCATTAGATGATGTCGCCTTTGAGTTTGGCTGAGGCTGGTCGTTGAGACCAGCCTTTTCCTTTTCATGGGAAGCATAAACGCGTTGCTGCCAAGATGTTCCGCTGAGCCACAAAACCTGATCTAAGAGATCATGGATGACGGCAAGGAGACGTTCAATGGCAGGCGAAATTAAAATTACCAAGGAAGAAACCGCCAAGGGCGGACGCTACGTAACCGTCGTCTCGGGGCACGAGGCGGAGATGACGTTTTCCCGGGTGAATCCCGAATTGATCATCGTTGATCACACGGGTGTGCCGGATGCGCTGCGCGGCCAGGGCGTGGGGCAGGCGCTGGCGCTGCATGCGGTGGAAGATGCGAGGGCAGGGGGATGGAAGATCATTCCCCTATGCCCGTTCATGCGCGCCCAATCCCTGCGGCACAAGGATTGGGCCGATGTGGTGCGGCAGAGCTGAAGCAGACCCGGCTGCCGTTCCCGGTCAGCCGATCATGGCGCGTTTGTCGGCGGCCGGCATGTCGTCGATATCGCGGACCTTGCCGTCGCGCTGTTCCAGCGCCTCGGCTTTCGCCAGTTCGGCTTCTGATTCGGCCAGTGCCGCCTCGGCATCGTCCTTCTGAGCCTTCAGATCACGGATCGAATCAAACAGATTGTCGCGACGCTGGCGCGCAGCCTTGGCGAATGTCGGGTAGGCAAAATGCGACGTGTCGGTAATGCCCGCCTTCTTTTCCTCGGACATAATCTGCGCGTCCAACTCAGCAGCCATGCGTTCGAATTCACCCATCATGAGATCAAGCTGGCCGAGCTGGCGGCGCTTTTCCTTGACCTGAAACAGTTTCAATCGAACCAAACCTTCATGCGACTTCATACTCACTACCCCCACAAAGCCGGTACGCAGACCCTTCAACAGGAGTCATCCGGCTGGCGTTTCACCCGAATCACTTCGGGAAAATGAAACAAAAACTTAAAGGTTGCCGCGTCTGGTAACCTTTCCTTTACGTTCAGCATTAATCATACGCCTTAAGACTTAAAGCTCGGTAAATCGAAGTCGGCCGTGTCCGGCTAAAAATTTATTGAGTCGAATGAATCGCTTAGGCGCAGAACCTGAAGCTTTGGCTGATGGTTTTTGGCCGGGTGACTCACCTTATGAATCAATGCGGTGCCTGTGATTTTTAACTTATGAGTCAAAGACACTTGCAAAGCGGAATTAGATTTTGTTAACCATTCGGTGGCAATCTTAACGTTATGGAAACGGCTTGTTTCGCGACCTGACTTCGGGATTGCACGGCAACCCATTTCAGCGGCGGGAAAAGGGGAATGATATGCGGGTTCTTTTAATCGAAGACGATAGTGCGACGGCCCAGAGCATCGAGTTGATGCTCAAGTCGGAAAGCTTCAATGTTTATACGACGGATCTGGGCGAAGAGGGTGTCGATCTCGGCAAACTCTACGACTACGATATCATCCTCCTCGACCTCAACCTGCCGGATATGTCCGGTTATGAAGTCCTGAGGACCCTGCGTCTGTCCAAGGTCAAGACGCCCATCCTCATCCTCTCCGGCATGGCCGGCATCGAGGACAAGGTGCGCGGCCTCGGTTTCGGCGCCGACGACTACATGACCAAGCCTTTCCACAAGGACGAACTGGTTGCCCGCATCCACGCGATCGTTCGCCGCTCGAAGGGCCATGCCCAGTCGGTCATCACCACGGGCGACCTGATCGTGAACCTCGATGCCAAGACGGTTGAAGTCACCGGCCAGCGCGTTCACCTCACCGGCAAGGAATACCAGATGCTGGAGCTGCTTTCGCTCCGCAAGGGGACGACGCTCACCAAGGAAATGTTCCTCAACCACCTCTATGGCGGTATGGATGAGCCTGAATTGAAGATCATCGACGTTTTCATCTGCAAGCTGCGCAAGAAGCTCGACAGTGCTTCCGGTGGTATCAACTACATCGAGACCGTATGGGGCCGCGGCTACGTGCTGCGTGAGCCGGATGCGTCGGACATGCGCGAAATCGCCTGAGCCTTCGTCTCGGGTCATTCAAGCAAAAGGCTCCGTCTTGGACGGAGCCTTTTGCGTTTTGCATGTTTGATGCGGGTCAAACGGCCATATCCAGCTCGCGGCTGCGGCCGATGCGAGCCATCCATTCGAGATAATTCGGCTCGCGCTTGATCTGCCAGCCATAGTGGCGGCGCAGTTCATCGACCAGCTTGCCGTTCCGGCCCAGGAGATCATCCGCATACTGGATCATCAGGGAATTCGGCCAGGCCTGCGGGCGTATCTGGCGCAGGCGCTCGAACAGCCGGACCTCGGATTCATCGGGATAGGTCTGGGCGAGGAGGGAGAGCATGGCTGCCGTCGAGCGGGATATGCCCATGTGGCAATGGATCAGCAGGTGGCCCTCGGCGCCTTCCGCCTTTGATTCAGCCAGCGCCTTGCCAAAGTTCAGGATTTCCACAACGTGTTGCGGCTGCGGCAGAATCTTGCCTTCATCGGCGTCGATGATGTCGTGAAAGTTCAGTGTCGTGCGGTGATGGGTGCCATAGGCCTGGAATGCCTCGAGCTCCGGCCAGTTCGGGTCGAGAATGGACAGGACATGGGTGACGGTGCGTCCGCTCTGGGCGGGCAGTTCGTCAATGCCGCAGATGGTCAGCGTGGAGATGGACAAAGGTTTCATGGGGAATCGGTAATCCTGATGCTTGTGTGGCGCCAATCGCATTGTGGAAGCGTTCCGCGGCGATGGCAAAGATTATCCGAGGTTTTCCGGCATATTTACGACGCGGACTGGCAGGGTCAATTCATCTGGGCTGCATCAGTTCGATGCGGTTGCCGAAGGGATCATTGACGAAGCGCCGGTCGTATTTTTCCAGCGGCTGGTCTTCGACAATGGCATAGCCCGCCGCTTCCAATGCGTGGACCAGCGCAGCAAGATTGTCCGTCAACAGAGCGGGATGCGCCTTTTTCGCGGGAGAAAAATTCTGCTCGACGCCAAGATGAAGGCGGACGCTGCCGGTTTCAAACCAGCATCCGCCGCGCCCGGCGAGCGATGCGGGCTTGGGCACTTCGGGGATGCCGAGAAGGCCATCATAGAATTCGCGTGCCGCCTGTTCTTCGCCCGCGGGCATGGCCAGCTGTATGTGATCAATTCCGGTTATCGCCATTCGCTTCTCCTGCTGCTCATTCGGTTTGCCGGTCGCCCCTTTGTCTTATCGCGGTCCCGATGATCCTCGCTCCTTCGCGCAGTATGGAGGGCGCCACTGCGAATGTTAGCCTGAGATAGGACCCTGGCGGGTCGGCAGGAAACCATGCCCGTCCAGGGCTGACCAGTACACCCTGACGTGCGAGGTCAGAAGCAAGTGCGGTATCAGACACGTGATCCGGCAGTTGCATCCAGAGATGCATGCCGCCCTGCGGTACATTGATGCCTATGTCACTGCCGATTTCAGCGCGAAGCGCGGTGACAAGCGCATCGCGTCTTTCGGCCAGCGCATTTCTGGCAGTGCTGAGATGCCGTTTCCAGCCGGGGGATGTGACAATGTTCAATGCTGCGGCCTGTAGTGGCCCGGAAACGAAGAAATCTTCACCGCCGCGCGCGGCCCGCAACCGCGCCAAGGCTGCGCCGCGTGCCATGATCGCTGCTATGCGCAGGCCGGGCGCGGCGGATTTTGCCAAGGAGCGGATGTATATGACGTGGCCATTCGGATCTTGGGCAGCAAGAGGCGGAGGAGGTGGAGACCCAAGATGAAGATCGCGTGCCCAGTCGTCCTCGATCAGAAATGCCCGCGCGTCGGCAACAACCTTCAGCACCTGCTTGCGGCGCAATTCTGAAAGCAGCGCGCCGGACGGATTGGCAAATGTCGGCTGGCAATAGAACACGCGTGCACCGGTTTCATGCAACGCTGCTTCCAGCAAATCCGGCCTTACGCCGTCCGCATCCCCAGGGACGGGTACGAGGGTGATGCCTGCGGCGCGGGCTGCCGAGATAACGCCGATATAGGTGGGGGCTTCGACGAGCAGCGTGCTGCCTGGCGCCAGCAGCGCGCGCAAGGTGCTGGCGATGGCTGCCTGGCCTCCGGGACAGATGATCGCTTCGTGCGGGGAAAATACATTCCCGTGCCCGATCTCGCGCGCGAACCAGGCCCTTAGCAGGTCCATGCCTTCAAATGGCAGGCGATCCCAAAGGGCGGGATTTCTCGCGATCTGTTTCAAGGCGGCGGAAAGCAGTTCTGTCGCCTGCAGATCTTGGGGCAGGTAGCCCATGCTCAGCGGAATGCTGCCGGGTGGCGGCAATGCGAGCAGATCCTGCATCGATCCACCGGCGTGACGCCCGGCGCCAAGAGCCACAGCCTGCCAGGAAAGATCGGACGCGGCGCCGGTTATCGGGCGTTGGCGCACGAATGTTCCCTGGCCGGGGCGTGGATCTATCAGGCCCTCGCCAGCCAATCGGGCAAAAGCATTCTGCACCGTGGCAGGACTGACCCGGAATTTCTCTATCAGGTCGCGTACCGAGGGCAATTGCGCGCCCGGTGCAGAAGACGCAATCAGATCGCGCAAGGCTTGAGTAACGATGTGAATACTGTTATCACTTTTCATGAAAGTATATGATAACGATATCCATCGAAATACGGAAACGCTTTTTGTGCCCGAGACAACGGTGCGCCAGTGGACCGGCGTTCTTTCGCTTGCGGACAGAATGCCAGCCGCCGCGTTCGTTCCATTCCTGATCGGGGCAGTCATACTGGCTATTGCCTATGGCTCAAGTTTCCTGCTGGCAGATGTGTTGCGAGCGTCTGGCCGTGAAGCTGCTGAAGCCGGAAATATCATCAGCATCGGGACAATCGCCACTCTGGCAGGTTGCGCAGGCGCGGGGCGTCTGGCTGAGCGAACAGGGATTCTGCCTTTGATCATCTGTTCCGCGGTCATGATGGCTTCTGCCATGGCCTGTTTTGCGAGTTTCGGATTTTTCGGGATCGGCTTTGCCTATGCGGGCGGTTTGCTGCTCGGCCTTGGGTGGTCCGTGTTCTACATTCTGGCGCCCATACAGCTTATCCATTGTCTGAAACCTACCGCACGGCTTGAAGCACTGACATTGCTGTCAGGGTCGCAAATGCTGGGTATTGGCCTTTCCGCGCCGCTGGGACATTTCCTTGTTCAGGGCCGTGACCAACCCGCATTGATTTATGTGTGTTACGGACTGTTCTGCATTGTTGCTGCCGGTTTGATGATCTGGGCGCAGCGGGCATTGAAGACGATAGAGCAATTGCCAATGACCGCTGTTGCCCTGACAATTCCGCTTGCAGCAGGCATTGTGCGTGCAGGAACAGTTTTTCCCGTGATCATGATCGGACTTTCCGCTTGCGTGTTTTCCGGGCTTTCGACGTTTCAGACGCTCTATGCCGAATCGCGTGGCTTGAGCTCTGGAACGTTCTTCCTGACATTCACGGTGACGACCGTGGCCCTTCGCTTTTCGGTGGCATCGCAAATCGGCAAGCTGCCGCTGGGGAAGCTGGTCTTGACGCTGTTCGCGCTCACGCTGGCGGGCCTCGCCTTACTGGCTGTGAACGAAAAAAGCATCGTACTCTACATCGCTGCGACGGTGCTTTTTGCCATCGGCTATGGTCTGACCTATTCAACACTGAACGCGATGATCGTGAATCTGGCGGATGAACGGGGGCTTTCGGTGCCTGTCGCATCGCAGGTATTCACGATCGGCTATTTCATCGGGGCCTTTGGATTTCCCTACATTGCCGGCGGCGTACTTCGCGGGCATGGTATCGACAGGACACTGCTTCTGATGATGGGCATCGTGGTTGTGAACATGATCGTGGCAATGACCGTCTTGCGCCGCCGGTAACAGGATCTGTCCTGCCGCACATGAATCAGGTGGTCAGAATGACGCTACCCGTTGTTTTGCCCGCTTCCAGGTCCGCCTGTGCCCTGGTTGCATCGCGCAGGTGATATTCCGCGCCTATCGGGCTGCTCAAGCCGTCCTGCAGGGCGGCGATGAGGGCTTTTGACCCGCGCTGGTAGAACGCCGGATCGTTGACGGCAGCAATGACGCTTGGGCGCATGACCGCGATGTTGCCCAGGTCTTCGAGCCGGACCGGCGGCACCGGGCCTGCCGGCTGGCCGATGGAGCCTAGGATGCCGAAGGGCCGGATTGTCTTCAACGTTTCCATGAAGATCGATCCACCGATACCGTCGACGGCGAGGTGGACACCCTTGTTGTCGGAGATGCGGCGGACGTCACTGGCCCAGTCGCCTGATTTGTGCAGCAGCACCTCATCGGCGCCCGCCGCCTTTGCTGCTGCGATTTTGCCTTCCGAGCCGACTGTGCCGATGACATTGGCTCCCAAACGTTTCGCCCAGCGCGAGACCAGCTGGCCGACGCCGCCTGCTGCCGCGTGAACCAGCACCCATTCGCCCGGCCTGACAGAGCGGACCTCGTGCAGAAGCATGTAGGCCGTCAGGCCGCGCAACAATGTGCTTGCGGCGACGCGATCCGAAACCGCATCCGGCAGCTTGATCAGGCGTGACTGCGGGATCAGCCGCACTTCAGCGTAGCCGCCGAGCGGCATGCCGGCATAGGCAACCCGGTCTCCGGGTTGCAGATGGGTGACGTTTTCCCCGATGGCGTCGACAAAGCCAGCCCCCTCGAGGCCAAGCACGGCGGGCAGGCTTGGCGGCGAATAGAGACCGCTGCGGAAATAGATATCGACAAAATTGACACCGATAACCGTTTGTCGGATGCGCACCTCATCCGGCCCCGGATCGCCAACAACGACGTCTCTTGCCCGCAATACTTCAGGGCCGCCGGGGCCGGTCATTTCGATAGTCAGTGCCATGATGTTCTCCTTTGGAATAAGGGCATTCGAACACATCATGCGGTGTGAGAAAATTCTGTGTTTTGTCTCCATAGATGTGCAATAATTCACCAATGATCGATTGGCAGGATTTGCACTACTTTTCCGTTCTGACCCGGACAGGATCGCTGTCCGCCGCCGCCCGCGCGCTTGGCGTCGACCATGCGACGATCGGGCGGCGCGTCGCATCGCTCGAACGGGCGCTTGCGCTGCGTCTCGTCGATCGCTTGCCGCGCCGTTCGCCTTTGACGGCGGAGGGAAAGGCGATTGCCGAACTTGTCGAAGACATGGCGCGGCTGACACAATCCATTGAACGGCGTGCCCGAGGCTTGTCACTCTCGCCGGTCACAACGGTGCGCATCAGCGCACCGCCGGCGGTTGCGGCGAGGCTGATTGCACCGCGCGTGGTCGAGTTTCACCGCGAACACCCGGACATAACCCTGGCGCTTGCGGGGGCGACGCAGAACGCCGCGCTTGATCGCAGCGAGGCCGATCTCGCCGTCCGCATGGCGCGGCCTGTGGAGAAGGATCTGCTCATCCGGCGGATCGGGGCCATGCGCTTCGGGCTCTATGCCACGCGCGAGCAGGCGGCCCAGCCGCCGGAAGCACTGGCGTTCATCGCCTATGATGCAACGCTGGATCACGTGGCCCAGCAGGTCTGGCTGCGCTCGATCCTCGCCGGGCGCCCGATCATCTTTCAGGCCAGCGACCTCTTCGGCCAGCAGGAAGCGGCGCGCGCCGGTCTGGGGGCGGCTGTCCTTCCCTGCTTCATGGGGGACAATGATGCGATGCTGGTCAAACTGCCGGTCAAGGAGCTGCCGCCAGTCCGCGATCTCTGGCTGACGGCTTATCCGGATATCGGCCGCTCGCCCGTCATGCGGACGGTGATGACCTTCCTTGCCGATATCATCGGCAGGGAGTGTCCGGTCAGAATACCATGACCACTGGATTTTACCCGACGGACGTCGACGGCAGGATTTCCGAGATGGACTCCCGGTTGAAGGGTTTCAGGAGATAACCATATGCCCCGGCCCGTTTGGCCCGCATGATCTTGGTCACGTCGATTTCGGCAAGGCAGAGGTAAATCCGGCTTTCCTTGCCGCCAGGCAGGGCGCGAATCTGGCTGATGATGTCGACGGACGGCATATCCGGCAGTGCGCAGTCCAGAATGATGATGTCAGGCATTTCCACGCTGCAGGCCGAAACCGTTTGAAAGCCCGTGTCGGCTGTGGTCACGACAACGCTGTCGCTTGCGAGCAGACGCGTCGCAACTTTCCTGACCACCGGCGCTCCATCAACGACCATACAACGTAACACGTGCCAACTCCCCCCGGAATCACTGCGACATTGCAGCTGCTTCAAGGGAGAGTATCAGGCCGATTGTGAAGAAATGGCCAAGGCGGATGGTAAATTTTTACCGCCTCAGACCGCCGAGAACACGATCTCTTCCGGTGTGGCATGGATGGAGATCGTCATTCCGGCCTCCTGCGCCAGCAGCAGCGTGTAGTAAGGCTGCACCGCATGGGCGTCGATCGGCTCTTCCGGCGTCTTGCCGCTGTGCAGTTCAAGGAATTTCGGCGGAACCCGCAGCATCGGGCCGCGCGATGTCAGGACGAAGCGCGGTTCGGTTTCCGGCGTCTCCAAGGCAACGTTCAGCGTGCCGCCGCGCGGCAGGGCTGCATTGGCGATCAGCACGAGATTGAGCAGCAGCTTGACCTTGTTCTTGGGCAGCAGGACGCGATTGCCAGTCCAGGTGAACTCGGCTTTCTCGCCCTTCATATATTCGTTGGCCACGTTCTGGGCATCGCCGGTATCGATCTGGACGCCGGCCGACCCGGCGGCCCCGAAGGCAATGCGCGCAAACTGCAGGCGGGCGGAGGCGCTGCGCGCGCTTGATTTGATGAGGTTCATCGCATCTTCGTCGGCGCCGCCTTCTTCCAGAAGTTCCAGCCCGTTGTTGATCGCGCCCACCGGCGAAATGATGTCATGGCAGATGCGGCTGCTCAGGAGGGCTCCGAGGTCCGTTGCCGAGAGAATTACGGGCAATGTCATGAGAGAAACTCCTAAGGATTTGGCTGACGGTTGGAATCTGCGTATTGGGGTTATGCCGAATCAGATGTTCATGCCGAATCACTCTGATGGCTGCTGCATTTGGATACATAGCTCGGTCCGGATCGGCAAGAACGACGTCAACGATACCGGTAGATGCTGAATTCCTTATCTTTTTCCCGTCCCCGGCAAGCCATTGAAATGCCAAGATCGATTCATAAACTTTTATACAAGGTTTAGACCTTTAAATGGTGCTTCAATTACAAGGCGAACACAAGATTCGCATCTGGCGTCGGACAAAGAAGCGAACAGCCAAAAGGATTTATGATGGCGTCTCTATTCTTGTCTATGAACCGTTTTTTTCTCCTGATCCTGACAATGGTGTCACTGGTTGTCGCACAGCCGCATGCGGCCAATGCAGCGCAGGACCAGTTCTCCATGGACGAGATCGTCAATTCGGGGCAGAGATTCTTCGGATCGACGTCCGGTGGTTTGGCATCGGCGGTCGAGAAGATTTTCCAGAGCTACGGTCTGCCGAACGGCTATATCCTGGGTGAAGAGGGATCGGGCGCCATCATCGGGGGCCTCACCTATGGCGAGGGCACGCTCTATACGAAGAATGCCGGGGATCACAAAAGTTTCTGGCAGGGTCCATCGATCGGATGGGACTTCGGCGGCCAGGGTTCCCGTGTCATGATGCTCGTCTATAATCTCGACGATATACAAAATCTCTATGGCCGCTTTGTCGGCGTCGCAGGTTCCGCCTATCTCTTCGCAGGTGTCGGCTTCAATGTGCTTAAACGCAATCAGGTCTTGCTGGTCCCGATACGCACCGGCGTTGGCGCGCGGCTCGGCGTGAATGTCGGTTATCTCAAGATCACCCAGTCTCCGACCTGGAACCCGTTTTGATCTTTCTCCTTTGCTGACGTTTGGGCAAGACGCGGAAGCCGTTCCGCGTCTTTGCCGTTTGATGCCGGACCGGCATTGTGCCAGATTTGAAGCAGAGGATGTTCCGCTCTATCCTCTGCGCGATCTTCCAACAGGACCCTTATCGTGATCCAGACCGCACTTTATCTCGCCCTCGGATTTTTGAGTGCCGTCCTGCTGGTGCTGATCTTCGCGCCTCCGGTCTGGCGCCGCGCGATGCTGCTGACACGCAGGCGCGTCGAAGCTGAGACACCGCTGACGCTCAACGAAATCCAGGCGCAGCGCGACGGTCTGCGGGCAGAGCACGCCGTCAGTGAACGCAAGCTGGAAATGACCCTTGCGGGCATCAAGGAGAAAGCGGCGCAGCAACTGCTGACCTTCAGCGAGAAGGAGCGGCAGGTCCGCCTGCTCTCGGCCGATCTCGCCGACCGCGATGCAACGATTGCTGAATTGCAGGCAACCCTTGCGCAACGCGACCAGGCACTGGAAAAATCGGCGGGGGAACTTGGCGGTACCGTGCAAACCCTCGAGCAGCGTTCGGCAGAGCTTGAACTCCTGCATCGCCGCCTGAACAGCACGGAGACGAAAGCCGACAGCCTGCAGATCGATGTGGCGGCACAGACCACCCGTATCGAGAACCTTTCGGACGAGCTGAAGGACGCACGCCGGGCCAAGCGGGACAGCGAAGAACAGAAACACAAGCTGGAAACCGAGCTCAAGGCATTGCAGCATTCGCTCGAACAGGAAACAAAGCGCGGCAATAGCGCGGAAACACGGGCAAGCGAACTGGTGACGAAATTATCGGACAACGAGGCCAAGCTTCTGCGGCGGGAAAAGGAAGTCGAGCGCCTCAACGAGCGGCTGCGCAGCATCATCGCCGAAGGCCGCAAGCAGGGCGTTGCTGCGGACCACGCGCCACGCGGCAAGCAGGCGCTTGTGCAGGCGGAGGAAAGCAAACGGTTGCGCGAGGAGATGAATGCGCTGGCGTCCCAGGTGGTCGCCATGGTTGCCCGGCTCGAAGGGCCGTCCTCCCAGGTGAACAAGCTCCTGGCAACCGCGGGCGGTGACGTATCGGCGGCCTATGACGAGAATGGCGAGGCAATCATCAGCCTGGCTGATCGCATCCGCGCGCTGCAAAAGGCAGCTTCTCCGGTGGAATCAAATACCGGAGAACCGGCTAAACCGTGACAGCGCTATGCCTGAGGCCGTGGCCACGTTCAGGCTGTCAAATGTTTCGGACATCGGGATTCTGATCGTCTTCAGCGTCTGCATCAGGGCTTTCGGCAGGCCTTCGCCCTCGGTTCCCAACAGCAGCGCCGTGCGCGATCCCGGTTGCGCGGCATAGAGACTTTCCGTGCCGGATGGGCTGAGCGCGTATATGTCGAATCTGGCCTGCTGCAATTTGGCGACGAGATCGTCGATCGAGCCCTCCCGCGCGAACGGAACCTTGAGCGCGGCACCCACCGAAACGCGGATCGCCTTGCGGTAGAGCGGATCGCAGCTGGTTTCGTCCATCAGGATGCAATCGGCTTCGAATGCCGCGGCATTGCGAAAGATCGATCCCATATTGTCATGGTTGGATATGCCGCACAGCACCACGGCAAGCGAGGCTGCCGGCAGGGCATCGATCAGCTGGTCGGCTGAACGGGGTGCGCTGCGCCGGCCGACGGCAAGTATGCCGCGATGCATGGGGAAACCGGCAATCGCATCCATGACGGCGCGCGATACGCAATAGACCGGCACGTCGTCCGGGCAGAGGGCTATTTGCTGCGCGAGGCCGGCAAGCCGGTTTTCCAGGACCAGAAGCGACTCGACCGCGAACGCGGCATTGGCAAGCAGCACGTTGAGCACAACCTTGCCCTCGGCTATGAAACGGCCTTCCCGCCCAACCAGATCGCGTTCGCGGACGTTGCGATAGGGGCTGAGCCGCCCGTCGTCGGCGTCATCGATGCGCGTGATGCGGTGTTCCAGCCAGCCTTCATCCTGTCGCGGCATCGTGTCAGACCGTTTCGCCTGCAGAGGCCAAGCCTGCCCGCGCTTCACCGGCCATGCGCACCAGGCTCATATGCATGTCCCTGGCCGAGGTCAGCGGTGCCGGAAACCAGATGCGCTGGACATCGTCGCCATCGGCGATATCGAAACCATCGGCGTCAATTCCGGTCATGCGCCAGTTGCCTGCGGGGGCTTTGGCAAAGAAGCGGGCGTAGAGCGATATGGCGTTGGCATGATCGGCGTTCATGTGCTCGACCGCGGATTTTTCCGCCGCCGCCAGCTCGGCGTTGGCGGGGTTGCCGGTGAGCAAATCCTCGGCGGTCAAGTGATAGGCCTTGCCGAAGCCGCCGTTGAGGCTGGCGCCCGTGGGCTCCAGCCGGAAGAAACGGAAATCACCCAATCCGGCATAGAGTTTCGCCTTGGGCTGGTGCGAGAGGTAGCGCCATTCAATGCGGGTGTGTTCCGCCGCGTCGCGGGCAATTTCTTTCGCCCGGGCAAACACCGTCACGCGCGGATGGGCAAGAGGATCGCCCTTGCCGGTCTCTCCGGCGAGCAGGGAGCAGCGCGGATCGGCAAGCAGGGCGGGGGTGTGGGCGGAGAGCGCAGAGACCAGAATGACCGGTGTTCCGTCATGGTCGGTGGAGAGGCCGACGCGGGTGGCGATCGGACCGCCTGTCGCGGGATCGAGCGTCGCGATGACGGCATGGCGCGCCTTGCGAATCAATGTTTGCGCGAGCCTGACGGCTTCGGCATCGGTCTCGCGCAATACCTCTTTTTTCTGGGTCACAGCTCATCCCTCGCATTGCTGGTCTCGTGGTGCTGGGCGAGAGATAAGGACTTGGCGGGTGCCCGGCAAGCCATTTTCACGGGGGAGGAATTATGCGGCGATGGACCGGTTGTCGTTGAGGCCCACATCGTTCATGCAATCGGCAAGCAGGTCGAGATCGACCGGTCCGATCGTGCACAGCACGGGCGCAAACTCCTCGGCCGGTACCTCAAGCGCCATCAACTCGACGAGCGCTTCCATCAGTGCTTCACGCGTGTCATACCTTGCGGAATAGTGGGGCATGATTCTGTCTTTCGAGCCGGATCAGTTGCGTAAACCTTACTTCAAATACGGTAAACAAATTCTTAATTTTGCCATTTTTAGAAATTTTTTGCTTCTTTTGTGAATAAAATAACGTCATGATTTCAAACAGATGGTAGATTGTGATCACCCATTAGCTATATCTGCCATTGTTTGGCCCCAAATGACCTCAATCTGTGGGCAACTTCACCAGCAGGAAAAACAGCGATGAGAATTGCTTCGTGATCGGCGCAAGGAAGTGGAAAACCCCCTCGATTGTGGGTGTCATTGCCGCCATTGGCCTTGTCAGTGGCTGTACCACACAGAATGCCCAGCATGCCGGTAAGGTGAAGGCAAATCTGACAAGCAGCAATACGACCGTCTCCAAGACGTCGACCTATGCCTATACGCCGAAGGACAAGGAATGCCTGGAACGGGCAATGTTCTTCGAGTCCAACCGCTCGAGCAAGGATGGCCTGCTCGCGGTGGGTACCGTGGTGATGAACCGTCTCGATTCCGGTAAATATGCCAATACGATTTGCGGCGTGGTGGGCGAGAAGGGGCAGTTTGCTCCCGGCGTTCTTTCGCGGCCCATGCAGTCGGCGGCGCTTCCTGATGTACAGCAGGCGGCGGATGCCGTGCTCAAGGGCCAGCGCCATCCCAAGGTCAAGGAAGCGATGTTCTTCCACACGGCCGGTCTGCGTTTCCCCTATCGCAACATGCACTATACGGTTGTTGCCGGTGGTAACGCTTTTTACGAGAAGCGCGACAGGTACAATTCGCCGGATCTGGGCAACAAGGTTGCCAGTGTTGCCATTGCGAATGCCTATATCGCCAGCATGAAAAATACCAACCCGGCGTCGGTCAACAACATCATGGTTGCCAGCGCGCAGCCGACGACGACAACCGCGACATCCGGGCGTGTGACCAACCAGCCTTTTGCCGTGGCGCAGGCACAGCCGGCGCATGCGGCAGCTCCGCAGCAGCTTGCTTTTGCCAATGTCGCCGTGCCGGTTGATCCGCCAGCACCGGCCATGGTTTTCACGGCGCCCGCACAGGCACCGGCAAAGACGGCAGCGATCCCGCAGAATGCGGAGCAGGCGGTGCTTGCCTTTGAAGCGCCGAAGAGCAAGTCGGTTGATGCCATCGGGCAGATGCTGCTCGCGCAGGACCGTCCGGGCTTCACAAACTAGACAGGCGTGGGATTTGGCTCCGGCGTCGCCCAGGCGGCGCCGGTCACGATTCGTTTACGGCACGAGATAGTGCTGTGCCCACTCGCTGTGGGGAACCATCTGTCCAATCGCATATTGAAACGTCAGCACGGTCATGTGATCGGGCGAGGTCGTGCACGTGTAGGAGAGGTGGTACCACTCACCCTTGCTGCGGAAGGCTGCACCGGTGGACTGGATCTTGTCGCCGGTCACCAGGGGCTCCTTGAAGGCATAGGCGACGAGTTCGTCGGGCACCAGCTTGACCGGATCGTGGTGGATACGCTCCATGGCTTCGAGATCGCAGCGCTGTTCCAGCCGGGTCTCGGGACTCAATCCTTCCAGCTCTTCGGCCTCGGTTGAATCCATGGCTTTGGCTGAGCCCATCATGGCTGCCGTCGCCAAAAGCATGGCCAGAACTGATTTCATCGATGCCGGGCTCTCCGAAAATGGGCAGAAGGACAATGGTCCGCGTCCGGATGCATGGCCGGTTCCGACCCTAATGTCTCTCGGATTGGGACCAAATTATGAAAAACGCTACGTCCGCTTCCGGGCGGCGGGCTTCTTGTCGCCATTGGCTTCGATATAGGCGTAGATATAGGCAAATGACGGCAGGGCGCTGTTGGACGGCTCGACAAGACCGGCCACGCTGCCCAGCGCGGCGGCATAATTGTTGCAGTTGAAACCGAACATCGTCCACTTCGGCGGGTTGGCCAGATTGGCGCGTACCTTGCCGAGAAGGCTCTGATACTGCGCTTCCGTCAGTGAAACGCGATAGGCCGCGCCCGTGGCGAAATGGCAGTCGGCATAACTGGGCTTCAGTTCCGCGGGCATGGGAATGAGGGCGCCGCCATAAAGGCCCAGCAGACTGCCCTTGGGAAAGAGGCCGTTATACTGGCGCGTGACGGGATTGCCATTGGCATCGAGCCTGCCGAAAACCACATACATGTGGCCGCTTGGAATGCCGGGCGACAGGCGCTGGCGGAATTCGATATAGGCCGGATCACCGGGCTTGGTCCGGTTGGCTGTCAGCTTCACCGCTGATCCGCTGACGCTGCCATGGGCGGCGCAGGTCAGTTCCGGCATCTCCGCCGCATAGGCCGATGGGGTAACGGACACGCTGGCTGGCGGGGTCGACTGGCAGGCCGCGAGGGAGAGGGCAAAGGCCGGTGCGAGGAACATCTTGAACGAGGTTGATGCGTTTGAAGCGGTGTTCAGCAAGATAATTCTCTTTTCAATCCTGTGATGGCTTTGCCGCGGACAACGGCACAGCTTTCAATAGACCAATGGCAATACGCGCCATGTTCTGGCGCGATATTGGCGATACTCTTCCCCGAAGGCCTCTTCCATCATCTGTTCCTCCGCCCCAATTCTGGAGAAGAACAGGAAACCGAACCCCGCCAGACCCGATAGACCGGCGATATAATTGGGCAAAAGCAAGGCCTGGGTCAATGCCATGAGCCAGAAGGCCGTGTACATGGGATGCCGCAGGCGTTTGTAGATGCCCGTGGTAATAAGTTTGTGATCCTGCTTCAGTTGCAGGGAGACCGACCACATCTGCCCCAGGGCCTTGTGCGTGAGCCGGAACAGCAGCAGCGCGGCAATGCCGGTCAGGATACCCAGGGTGAAAAGGACGGGGCTTGGCGTATAGGATGCGAATCCCGGCCCGCCGGTGGCGACATAGACGGCCGGGATGATGCCAAGACCGGTCAGCGATACGGCGAGCCGCAGCGTGTCGGCGCCCTTGCGGCGGTCGACGGTCAGTTTCGCGCGGCGCGCGCGCCTGTCGAACGGACGGCGCAAGAGATACCAGGCGACGATAAGAACGACCCACAGGGCCTTTCCGGCAACAGCAAGTGACATCATATGGTGGCAGTTTCGGCTATTTTCATGGGTGAGGAGGACTGGGCGGCGCATTCGCATGGCAGCCCGCCGCGTGCGGCGACATCGGCAAAGCTTTCCGGTCCGCAGAGTATCGCATGCCAGGAATAGGCCGAGCGCTTTTCGACGCCATAGACAAATTGCCGGTGCACGCGGAAGAAATTCCGCCGAATGGACCTGTAGGTTTCATCGCATAACTGGCTGCGAAAGCGGACCTTGACCAGAACGGGCGATTCCGCGCCCGCGATGTTCAGATCACGGACGGGATTGGATTTGTAAAAATTCATCGGGTCTGTCAGCGATTGCGCGTCGACCCAGATGGCGCGGCTGCGCGCGACGGTTTCAACGCTTGCCCGCAGGGCTTTGGCGGCCGGATGCAATGCCAGTTTGAGCAGGCTTGACCCCACGGTCAGCAGGCCATAGCGCCGGGAATCATTCTGCTGCAGGGCGGCATCGAGAATATGCAGGGCGCAGATCGCCCCCATGCTGTGCGCGGCAACGACAACCTCGGTCGCTGGCGCCGCCTGACTGATCCGGGCTGCGGCATCACTGATGACCTGGTGCAGTTTTGCCGTGATGTCGGGGCGGCGGTTGCGTGCCATGTCACGCGCGAATGTCCAGTCGTCCATGATCAGCAGGAAGTGCATCTTTTGTGCCGCCACGACCAGCAGAGCGAGGGCCGCCGCCAGGCCGACGGCAACGGCAACCGCCGCCTGCTGCGCCAACCCCAGGGCAATGCGACCGGTGCCGTAGGACAGCGCCGCAATGGCACCCATGATGACGAGCGGATAAAGGAAGAAAAGCGCATAGCGCCAGCTTGTCGACAGGAAGCGAAAGAACGTGCCGCTGACAATGAAATCGATCAATGCGGCGATGCCGCTGAGAACGCGAGCGGCAGGGTTGCGCGCGGCGTAGAAATGGTTGATGTCACCGAGGCCGTAGAGGACAAAATCAGTTCTGGCGGACCAGTTCGCACCGGCGGTTGCAAGCGTGAACTCTCCCACGCTGACGCCGCCTTCCGCGGACGATACCTTCAACGCGCCATCCTCCTGCAACGACATGTCATAAACAGGCGCTGTCTTGGTTGCCTCCCGCAGGAAGCGCCGATGATGGGCCTCGACCGGCATATGTTCAAAGCCTGGCAAGAGAACGACCAGGCGATTGATAACGGACATCTGCCACCTTTCCAGGTTCCGATTGCGACGGTGTCAGCGCTCTCAACTCAATCGAGCCAAGAAGGAATTTAGATGACCGACGTTAACAGAACGTCGTCAAAGGCAAAGAGTTGCAATGGTTGGTGCCATGGCAGCTTTTTGGCGTATTCGCCTTCAACCTGAACCTGTCCAATCGCGGTTATTTAGGGGCCATGCGTATGGCGCCGTCAAGGCGAATCGTTTCACCGTTCAGCATGGGGTTGTCGATGATATGCAGGGCCAGGGCCGCATATTCCTCGGGTCTGCCGAGGCGGGAAGGGAAGGGGATGGAGGCTGCCAGCGAATCCTGGACCTCCTGCGGCATGGCCAAAAGCATGGGTGTGCCGAATATGCCGGGTGCAATGGCCATGACCCTGATGCCGAAACGCGCCAGTTCGCGCGCAGCGGGCAATGTCAGGCCGGCAATGCCTGCCTTCGAGGAAGCATAGGCCGCCTGGCCGATCTGGCCATCGAAGGCGGCAACCGAGGCGGTTGAAATGATCACGCCGCGCTCACCCGTATCCAGCGGCTCGAGCTTGGCGGCCGCGTCGCTGACCAGCCGCAGCATATTGAACGAACCGATGAGATTGACCTCGATGACCCGCCGGTACAGGTCCAGATCATGCGGACCGTCGCGGCCGACAATCCGCCCGGCATTGGCGATGCCCGCGCAGTTCACCAGAATCCGTGCGGTGCCAAGCTTGTTTGCGACATGGGCAACGGCACGCTGGGCATCGTCCGCACTGGACACGTTGCAGGCCACGGCCAAGCCGCCAATGTCATCGGCGACTTTTTGCGCTGCATCAATATTGATGTCGAAAAGGGCAACTTTAGCGCCTTTCTCTGCCAGCGCGCGCGCTGTCGCGGCACCCAGACCCGATCCGCCACCCGTAACAATCGCTGTTTGGCCCTGAACGTTCACAATGCATCTCCTCACTGATTTTCATGCGTTCTGGCACGAGTTTGGGTCCCGATCCAGTCGTTATTTATGATCGAAGCTGGGGGGAAACATGTTCTGGCCGGGATTGTGCAGATATAAAAACGCTGCTTCGCAAAAGTCGCCGGCGTCACATTTAGTGAATTTCGCTATTTTTGTGACTTTGTTAAAAAATTTCCCCAGAATCTTCGTTTCTTCATGAGATGGCAGGTTGACTGCGAATAAATCTGCTTGCATTGCGACATTGCAAAGGCTTCCATGCAATCTCGGTTGCGGGCATGGGGGCCGGCAACACAAAAAACCTCTGAAGGTGGAAAAATGAAGACCTACAAGAAACTCCTTGCGGCGACAGCGCTTGCAATGTTGACGGGTGGGCTGATGGCAGGTGGAGCCTCGGCTAAATCTCTCGTGTACTGCTCTGAAGCTGCTCCCGGCGGTTTCGACCCTGCACTTTATACCGGCGGTGAAACGCTTGATGCGACTGGCCAGGCTGTTTTCAATCCATTGGTTGAATTTACGCCCGGCACATCGACGGTTCGCCCGGCGCTTGCAGAAAGCTGGAAGATCTCGGATGACGGCCTTGAATACACGTTCAAGATCCGCAAGGGCGTCAAGTTCCAGACCACGAGCTATTTCACACCAAGCCGCGAGCTGAATGCCGACGACGTGGTTTTCTCCTTCGAACGTCAGAAGGAAGGCAGCAAGTGGGCCAAGTATGTCGAAGGCGCGACCTACGAATATTTTGAAAGCATGGACTTCCCCAAGCTGATCAAGGAAGTCAAGAAAGTGGACGATCTGACAGTCAAGATCGTGCTGAACAAGCCAAGCGCCCCGATGCTCGCCGGCCTTGCGATGGACTTCTCGTCGATCGTTTCGAAGGAATATGCCGACAAGCTGATGGCTGACGGCACACCGCAGAAATTCAACGAACAGCCGGTCGGTACCGGTCCTTTCCAGTTCGTTGACTATCAGCTCAACACTGCGATCCGCTACGAAGCCAACCCGACCTATTGGAAGGGCAAGGTTAAAGTCGACAACCTGATCTTCGCGGTTACACCGGACGCGGCCGTTCGCGTACAGAAGCTGAAGGCCGGCGAATGCAACCTGACGATCTATCCGGATCCGGCCGATGTTGATGGCCTGAAGGCCGACAAGAACCTGACCGTTATCCAGGAAAGCGGCCTGAACATTGCCTATCTGGGTTACAACACCACCCAGGCACCTTTCGACAAGCCGGAAGTGCGCAAGGCGCTCAACATGGCCATCGACAAGAAGGCAATCGTTGATGCCGTCTATCTCGGCCAGGCCAAGCCGGCGATCAACCCGATCCCGCCGACAATGTGGTCCTACAACAAGTCGATCAAGGATGACGAATACAATCCTGAAGCGGCAAAGAAGGCCTTGGAAAAGGCTGGCGTGAAGGATCTTTCCATGAAGATCTGGGCGATGCCGGTTGTGCGTCCCTACATGCCGAACGGCCGCCGTACGGCTGAACTGCTGCAGTCCGATTTTGCCAAGGTCGGCGTGAAGGTCGAGATCGTCAGCTATGACTGGCAGGAATACCTGAAGCGCGCTTCCGATCCGAAGCATGACGGTGCGGTCATTCTCGGCTGGACCGGTGACAATGGCGATCCGGACAACTTCCTTGCCGTGCTGCTGTCGTGCCAGGCCGTCGGTCAGGCCAACCGTACCGCATGGTGCAACAAGGAGTTCACTGCACTGATCGACAAGGCTGCTGTGACTGCCGATCAGGCCGAACGCACCAAGCTCTATGAAGAAGCCCAGGTTATCTTCAAGCGCGAAGCTCCATGGGGCACGCTTGCTCACTCGCTCGTAACGACAGCCATGACCAAGAACGTGACCGGCTATGTAGCCAGCCCGTTCGGCGTTCATAACTTCGCTTACGTCGACATCACCGAGTAATTTACTCCTCGCGGTACCGGCTTCGGCCGGTACCGCCTTTTATTGGGTTACCATGTTCCGATACATCGCTTCACGAGTGCTGCTGCTGATTCCGACCTTTATCGGCATCAGCTTTGTGGCTTTTATGTTCATCCGCCTGCTGCCTGGCGATCCTGTCATTGCGCTCGCAGGCGAGCGCGGCATGACGCCGGAGCGTCACCAGATGCTGCTTGAGCAGTTTGGCTTCAACAGGCCGATCTGGGAGCAGTACTTCTCGTTCCTGTGGAATATTTTTCACGGGGATTTTGGTACGTCGATCGCCAGCAAACGTGCGGTCCTTGCGGATTTCCTCACCCTGTTCCCGGCGACGCTTGAGCTTAGTCTCTGCGCCATGCTGTTTGCCGTCATCATCGGCATTCCCGCCGGCATTTTCGCTGCGGTCAAGCGCGGTTCGATCTTCGACCAGTTGAGCATGGGAATCGCATTGGTTGGCTATTCCATGCCGATTTTCTGGTGGGGCATCCTGCTGATCATCCTGTTCGCCGGTATTCTGCACTGGACGCCGGTGTCGGGCCGCATGGATCTGATCTATTTCTTCAAGCCCACGACCGGCTTCATGCTGATTGACAGTCTGATTTCCGGGCCAAAGGGTGCGTTCAAATCCGCATTCTCGCATCTGATCCTGCCGACTATCGTGCTTGGAACCATCCCGCTCGCGGTCATCGCCCGCCAGACACGTTCCGCCATGCTGGAAGTGCTGGGTGAGGATTATGTGCGCACGGCACGGGCCAAGGGTCTCGCGCCGAAGCGGGTCATCGGCATCCATGCCCTGCGCAATGCCATGATCCCCGTCATCACGACGATCGGCCTGCAGATGGGCCTGCTGATGGCCGGCGCCATCCTCACGGAGACGATCTTCTCCTGGCCCGGTATCGGCAAGTGGATGATCGACGCCATCGCGAAACGCGATTACGTCGTCGTTCAAGGCGGCCTGATGCTGGTCGCGCTGATCGTCATGACCGTCAATTTGATTGTCGATCTGCTCTATGCGGTCGTCAACCCGCGTATCCGCGTAAAGTGAGGAACTGTGACTAACGAAGTTTCCCCTCCCGCACCGCTTGCTGCCGCCCCCAAAGAGGGCCGCATGGGCAGGTTTGCAGAATTCTGGTTCTATTTCAGCGTCAATAAAGGCGCTGTCATAGGGCTTGTCACCCTGATTTTTCTGGTCCTCGTTGCCATTCTCGGACCATTCATTGCGCCGCATGCGCCCTATGAGCAATATCGCGAAGCACTGCTGACGCCACCGGCCTGGCAGGAGGGCGGCAATACGTCATTCCTCCTGGGAACCGATGCTGTTGGCCGCGATCTGCTGTCCCGCCTGATCTACGGCGCACGCTTCTCGCTGTTCATCGGTTTGATTGTCGTGGCCATTTCCATGGTCACCGGCGTCATCCTCGGTGTTCTCGCCGGCTATTTCCGCGGCTGGGTCGATGCGCTGATCATGCGCATCATGGATATCATTCTTGCCTTTCCGCCACTGTTGCTGGCGCTGGTGCTCGTTGCCATCCTGGGACCGGGCCTGTTCAACGCGATGATCGCCATTGCGCTGGTTCTGCAGCCGCACTTTGCGCGTCTGACGCGCGCGGCGGTGATGAGCGAAAAGAACCGCGAATATGTGATTGCCGCCAAGCTTGCCGGTGCGGGCCACATACGGTTGATGTTCAAGACAATCCTGCCGAACTGTCTGGCGCCGCTGATCGTGCAGGGCACGCTGTCCTTCTCGAATGCCATCCTTGAGGCGGCGGCTCTGGGCTTCCTCGGCATGGGTGCGCAGCCGCCCACACCGGAATGGGGCACCATGCTGGCAGAGGCACGCGAATTCATCCTGCGCGCCTGGTGGGTGGTCACATTCCCCGGTCTAGCCATCCTCATCACCGTGCTTGCGATCAATCTCGTTGGCGACGGTCTGCGCGATGCCCTCGATCCCAAACTGAAGAGGAGCTGAGATCATGGCGCTGCTTGAAATCAAGAATCTCTCGGTTGGATTCGACACGAGCTCGGGTCAGTTCATGGCCGTGCAGGGGATCGACCTGCACGTCGATGCCCGCGAAGTGCTGGCCATTGTCGGCGAATCCGGCTCGGGCAAGTCGGTTGCCATGCTTGCTGTCATGGGGCTGCTGCCGAACACGGCTACTGTCACGGCGGACAAGATGGTCTTCAACGGCCACGACATGCTGACGATGACGACCAAACAGCGGCGGCAGATCGTCGGCCGCGATGTGGCGATGATCTTTCAGGAACCCATGGCAAGCCTCAATCCGTGCTTCACGGTTGGCTTCCAGCTGGAAGAAGTTCTGCGTTTCCATATGAAAATGGATGCCAGGACCCGGCGCACGCGGGCGATCGAATTGCTGAAGCAGGTCGGTATTCCCACGCCGGAGGAACGGCTGAACTCGTTCCCGCACCAGATGTCCGGCGGTCAGTGCCAGCGCGTCATGATTGCCATCGCCATCGCCTGCAATCCGAAGCTGCTGATTGCCGACGAACCGACGACCGCGCTCGACGTGACCATCCAGAAGCAGATTCTCGATCTGCTGGTCAGCCTGCAGGCCAAGCATGGCATGGGGCTGATCATGATCACCCATGACATGGGCGTTGTCGCGGAAACGGCCGACCGGGTGATCGTCCAGTACAAGGGCCGCAAGATGGAGGAAGCCGACGTGCTGTCTCTGTTTGAAACACCGAAGAGCCCCTATACGCGCGCCCTTCTTTCCGCCTTGCCGGAAAATGCGACGGGTGACCGTCTGTCCACGGTCGCAGACTTCATGAAGAACGAGGCCGCCAATGCAGGAGCAGCAACATGAGCGAGATCGTTCTTGAAGGGCGCAACATTGTCCGCGATTACCACGTCAGCGGCGGCCTGTTCGGCAAGCCGAAGACGGTGCGCGCGGTCAAGGGTGTCAGCTTCACGCTGGAAAAGGGCAAGACCCTTGCCATCGTCGGTGAAAGCGGCTGCGGAAAGTCGACGCTCGGCCGCATCCTGACACTGATTGATCCGCAGTCGGAAGGCGAACTGCTGATCGACGGCAAGCCGATTAACATTGCCAAGGACAGGGTGACGCCGGAAATGCGCCGCAAGGTGCAGATCATTTTCCAGAACCCCTATGGCTCGCTCAACCCACGCCAGAAGATCGGCGAGGTTCTCGGCGAACCGCTGCTGCTCAATACCAACAAGACGGCGGCGGAGCGGCGGGAACTCGCCATGCAGATGCTGGTGAAAGTCGGCCTGGGTCCGGAGCATTACAACCGCTATCCGCATATGTTCTCCGGCGGCCAGCGTCAGCGTATCGCCATTGCCCGTGCATTGATGCTGAGCCCGAGCCTGCTTGTGCTCGACGAACCGGTCTCCGCGCTTGACCTTTCGGTGCAGGCACAGGTGCTCAACCTGCTGGCTGATCTTCAGGACGAATTCAACCTGACCTATGTATTCATCAGCCATGACCTCTCGGTCGTGCGCTACATCGCCGATGAGGTGATGGTGATGTATTACGGCGAAGTGGTTGAGTACGGCACGCGCGACGAGGTGTTTTCGAACCCGCAGCACAGCTATACCAAGACGCTGTTTGCGGCGACGCCGAAATCCGATGTCGCCAGCATTCGCGCCCGTCTGGAGAAGAAAAAAGCCGCCGCTTGATTTTAGCGCGCGGTTCGTGGTTCGACAAGCTCACCATGAGGGAGAGTGAGGATTGCAGGGAGCCGTACTCTGCAAGACCGTTCAAACTGCAATGTTTCCGATTGGCGTGCAGCACCACTCTCCCTCATGGTGAGCTTGTCGAACCACGAACCACGCACAGCACGATTTGCAGGAGGAACTGTTATGAGCGGACGTCAGCCGATTGCAACTGCCCCAAAGGACGGCAGCAAGGTCCAGGTTTTCTGGAAAGACGAGGACGGGCAGGAGAACGAATCCCTGGCGCAGTACCGGTCGCTGGACCGCCTGAAGGCGACCGGCGGCCAGTGGGATGAAACCGATGCGGGCTGGTGGATCTTCACCGATTCAAACACACAGAAGAAAGTCACGCCGCATGCATGGCAACCGGCCGGCAAAAGCGGCGACGACGATGAGGACGGCGACGACAAGTAAGGCGTGCGGGGTAGTCGTTTAATTTCTCTGATGCTTTAGCAGCCCCCGCACGATGTCGTCGGCGGAGATCATGCCGAGAATGGCGCCATTCTCGACAATGCCGACATCGCCGCCATTTTTCGACACCGCCTGCATGATCTGGCGCACGGGGGTGGCCAGGCGTGCCGTTGCGGCGAAGGGTCGGTTGGCGGGCCGGCTGCGGTCCAGCGGTACCATGATGTCGCCGGCGGTCAGCACACCCAGCGGATTCATGTTGGCGACGAAGTCGGCGACATAGTTATCGGCCGGGTTGAGCAGGATGTCCTGCGCCGTGCCGCACTGGATGATGCGTCCGCCTTCCATGATGGCGATGCGGTTGCCGATCTTCATCGCTTCGTCGAGATCGTGGCTGACGAAAACGATGGTCTTCTTCAGCCGTTCCTGCAGGCTGAGCAGCTCATCCTGCAGACGGGTGCGAATGAGCGGATCGAGCGCCGAAAACGGCTCGTCCATCAGCAGGATCGGCGCGCCGGTGGCGAAGGCGCGGGCAAGGCCGACGCGCTGCTGCATGCCGCCGGAAAGCTCGCTGACCTTGCGCTTGGCCCAGTCCTTGAGATTGACCAGCGCCAATTGCTGTTCCACGGCTTCCGCGCGCTCTTCCTTGGACACGCCCGACAGTTCGAGGCCGAAGCCGACATTCTCCTCGACCGTGCGCCAGGGCAAAAGGCCGAACTGCTGGAAAACCATGGAGACAAGATGCTTGCGCAGATCGCGCAGCGTATTTTTGTCCGCCTTGCCGACATCGACCGAACGGCCGCCATGATGCACGACGACGGACCCGCGCGAAATCGGGTTGAGGCGGTTGATGGCGCGCAGAAGCGTGGATTTGCCCGAGCCGGACAGGCCCATGAGCACGAGGATTTCGCCTTCGGCAATGGTGAGCGAACAATTATGGACACCGAGCACATGGCCGGTTTCCGCCTGGATGTCCGACCGGCTCTTGCCCTGGTCGGCAAGCGCCAATGCGCCGTCCGTCTTCTTGCCGAAAATGATGCAGACGTTTTCGAGGGTGATCGCGGTCATTCACCAGGCTCCTTGCCGGGACGGAAGATACGGTCAAGCACGATGGCGACGACCACGATGACAAGCCCGGCTTCGAAACCCAGCGCCGTGTTGACCGAGTTGAGCGCGCGGACAACCGGAACGCCGAGCCCGTCGGCACCGACCAGGGCGGCAATGACCACCATGGACAGGGACAGCATGATAGTCTGGGTCAGGCCCGCCAGAATTTGCGGCATGGCGTAGGGCAGCTCGATCTTCCACAGAAGCTGGCGCGACGACGCGCCGAAGGCTTCGCCCGCCTCGACCAGATGCTGCGGGGTGGAGGACACGCCGAGATGCGTCAGGCGGATCGGGGCAGGGAGAACGAAGATCGCCGTTGCGATCAGGCCGGGAACCATGCCGATACCGAAGAACACGATGGCCGGGATGAGATAGACAAAGGTCGGCAATGTCTGCATCAGATCGAGGACAGGCCGGATCGCCGCGTAGAACCGGGGGCGATGGGCTGCGATGATGCCGATGGGGACACCGATGCCCATGCACAGGATGCAGGAAGAGAGCACCAGCGTCAGGGTCTCCATGGTTTCCTTCCAGTAGCCCTGATTGAGGATGAACAGGAAGCCGAACAGGGTGAGCAGGGTCACGGCAATCGAGCGGCGGAGTGCATAGGCAACCGCGGAAAAGATGGCGACCATGATCAGCGGGTGCGGGTATTTCAGAACGAACATGAGGCCGTCGATGAACGACTGCATGACGAAGGCGAGCCCATCGAAAAACCCGGCGAAATTGTTCGTGAGCCAGTCGACGACGGCCTTTGCCGTCTTGCCTACCGGAATCTTGTCTTGTGTCAGCCAGTCCAAGCGAAAATTCCTCTGTCGGTTGCAGTATCAGGCGAAAGAATCGCCCGGTGCGTACACCGGGCGACAATATCGGCAAGCCTTAAAGACCGAGCGACTTCTTGACGGCTGGTAGACCGTCCTTGCCGTCAACCGTCGTCACGCCGGCAAGCCAGGTGTCGAGAATGGCAGGATTGGCCTTCAGCCATTCGGAGGCTGCCTTCGGGCCGTCTTCGCCGCCGTCGAGAATCTTGCCCATGATCTCATTCTCCATTTTCAGGTCGAACTTGAGATTGGCCAGAAGTTTGCCAACATTCGGGCATTCGGTCGTGTAGCCGGCGCGAACATTGGTATGAACGGTTGCACCGCCGAAGTCGGGGCCGAAGAAATCATCGCCGCCGGAAAGGTACTGAATCTTGAAGTTGGTGTTCATCGGATGCGGCGCCCAGCCGAGGAAGACGATGGGCCCCTTGGTCTTCGTCTGCTTGGCAACCTGCGCCAGCATTCCCTGCTCGGATGATTCGGCGACCTCGAAGCCCTTCAGGCCGAAGGCGTTCTTGGCGATCATGTCGAGGATCAGGCGGTTGCCGTCATTGCCCGGCTCGATACCATAGATCTTGCCGCCGAGATCGCCCTTGAACGTGACGATATCCTTGAAGTCTTTCAGGCCCTTGTCATAGAGATACTGCGGCACGGCCAGTGTATATTTTGCGCCGGTGAGGTTCACACCGAGATCTTCAACCGTCTTGTTGTCGAGATAGGGCTTGAGATCGGCGGCCATGCTGGGTGTCCAGTTGCCGAGGAATACGTCGATGTCCTTCTTGCCAAGGGACGCATAGGTCACGGGAACCGACAGGACCTTCGTATCGGTGGAATAACCCAGTCCCTTGAGCACGGCGCTTGCCGCTGCCGTGGTCGAGGTAATGTCGGTCCAGCCGACATCGGCGAATCGAACGGACTTGCAACTCGCGGGTTCCGCGGCGAAGGCGGTGCCGGCGGTCAGCGTGAGAGCCAGTGAAATGGTCAGTTTGGTCAACATTTTCATCGATTGTTCTCCCTCTCCGGTTTTCTACCGGCTGTTAAGGGCATGAACCAAGCACCAATTTCGCAGGGGTTCAAGCATAGCCGCGCATAAATCCGGTCAATTCGCGACAGTTGTTGATATTCCGGCAAAAGTTGCACCCTCTGCACGGGAGAGGCTTCAAGCCTGGCCTCAACTCTGATTAAACGCCCTTATGGCAAAACTCTATTTCAGCTACTCCACCATGAACGCCGGCAAGTCCACCATGCTGCTGCAGGCATCCTACAATTACCAGGAACGCGGCATGCGGACGATGATGTTCACGGCTGCGCATTATGCGGAAAACGGCGTCGGCGTTATATCTTCACGCCTCGGTGTGACGGCGGCCGCCGAGCTTTACCGTGACGAGGACAATCTTTTCGACCGCATCGCATCGGCGCATGGCGCGAATGCACTAAGCTGTGTTTTCGTGGATGAGGCGCAGTTCCTCACCCGGGACCAGGTCTGGCAACTGGCACGCGTTGCCGACCGGCTGCATCTGCCCGTGATGTGTTTCGGGCTTCGCACGGACTTTCAGGGCAAGCTCTTTCCCGGTTCGGCTGAATTGCTGGCCATCGCCGATACGCTGCGGGAGATCAGGACCATCTGTCATTGCGGCTCGAAGGCGACCATGGTGGTCCGGCACGATTCGACGGGCAAGGCGATCACTGAAGGAGACCAGGTATCCATCGAAAAATCCGTGTATGTCTCGCTTTGCCGCAAGCATTGGGAAGAAGAAACCGGGCGGATTGTTTCGGACCATTAGAGCTTGTTTCGGCCTAATATAGCCTGTCATTTTTCTATAGGCTTTTTTTCGTTAAATGCCGTGTCTATATTCGAACGGCAGATATATTTATGATTTTATCTTGGCATCTAGGGGAGACACCAATGGCGAGCTTGCAGAGCTTTGATACCGAGATCGAAAAGACCCGGAATATGGTCAATGAGATGCGGACGAAAATTGACCAGTCCAGTGTCGTTCTCGACAAGTTCGCCAAGGCGGATGCTGCGATCGGAAATCCCGACTTCGATATCGAAAATGCCCGCATCGACGATGTCCTGCGCCAGCAGAAAGTCATGGAAGGCAATATTGCCGACCTGATCATCGGTCTGGAAGACGCGACCAATGTGTTCGGTTCCGAATTTGAAAGCATGAAAAGCTATTCCGGCTGGGAAAAGCTGGTCGGCGTTTTCTCCAAGGACAAGATGCAGCGCCTGCGGACGGATCGCGTGCGCAACATGTCGCTGGCCGGCAACCTGCAGGAACTGCTGTCGAAATCCGACCGGATCGTTGGCATTCTCAAAGAGCAGAAGACCATTCTCGATGCGCGCTACAAGACGTCGGAAGCCAGCCTTTCCAACGTGATCGAGCGCCGCAAGACGGCAGTGGCGACACTCGAAGCCACCCAGAAACGCATCGAAGAGCTGAACCCGCTGCTGCTCGATATTGAAAACCGGATTGCCGCCTCGACCGATCAGGGCACCCGCGCCACGCTGGAAGGCGACCGCTCGAAACTGGCGACGGAGTACAATGAGCGCCAGGCGAAGGAGCAGGAACTCCTGGCGGAAAGCCAGACGCTGGAACGCTATACCTCGATGTTCCAGACATTCGTCGATTCGCTCAACAACCAGATCGCCGCGCAGAGCACGCTGATCAACAAGCTCTCCATCGATACGGAACAGCGCATCGTTCTCTACAAGGCGCTGGAAGATTCCTTGAAGACGGCGGCTCAGCAGGACGTGGCCCACAAGATCAATACCCTTGGCAGCCGGGTCGATACGGCGGCGGAAGAGACCATGGCCGGTGTCGGCGCCGCCGCGCAGAAACACATTGGCGACCTGCTCGAGATGCACGAGAAGAACATGGTCAGCACCCAGGATATCCAGCGCCGCAAGAAGCTCGCCGACGATGCTTTCTCGCGCCGTTTCTCGGAAGTCCTGAAGAAACACAATTCCGCTGACTACGTGCAGAATTAATGGCCGGGAATGCTGATCTGACCGCCGCCGAACGCTATTTCGGTGCGATCCGTGCTGCACTGGACGGGCTGGACATCTTTCTCAACAACCAGCAGTCGCCGCTCTACAAGCACGATCTGGTTGCGCAGACCGTATCGGAATATCTGCGGCGGCTGGAAGCCTCCTTCGAATGCTGGCGCAACCGGATCGGTTTCACCGACCGGTTCCAGATTTCGCGCGCCGAAAGCGGCTTTCCGGTTTTCCAGAACGTGCTGGAACTGGAAAACGACAAGCGGGACACCAGGGCCCGGCTGGCAGCCATTCCGCCAGCGGCCGCGCTGCGCAATGAAATGGCCGATTTCATCCTGCGGCATCGCGCATTTCCGCGCGATCTGCAGAAATCGATGGCGGAGCGGATTTATCTGGAAACGGTCGAGCAGGGAGAGGTTTTCTCGCCTTTCATCCTGCCGGTGACCATCCGCGTTTCGGTCAATCCGAAGACCATGCGTCCGCTCTACGTGGTGCACTGGGGCGCCTTTGACGGCGCTTCCAACCTGCCGCTGATCTATATGGCGATCATCGAGGATTCGTCGCAGGGCCTCGTGGAAACTCTCGTGGGCAAGGACGGCAAGCTCAATCCCGGCGTGCGGATACCGCTGCCCGTCGGCGGCCTGCTCAATCCGGAGCTGGCACGGCGCTTTGACGATTTCGCCGCCAAGAATTCGGCCTATTCGCTGTCGCCCATCACGATTGCGACAAGCCTCGATACGGATTTTCCGGAACTCCACCCCAAGCAGCTGCGACGCGTGGTTCTCGGGCCGTTCTACACGACGGGTATTACCGAACATAACCAGAAGGTTGCCGATGTCCTGGAACGCGTGCGCAAACCGGAAGATGCCTGGCTTCTGACATGGACCATGCAGGAGGTTTTCTCCAAGGCGGAACGGCCGGGCAAGCGCGGGCTCTGGTCTTCGGAGCCGTCGCGCGAGGAGTTCTACATCAATACGGATGATCTGGAGGCGGCCCGGCAAGGTGTCAGCAGCTACGAACAGCATGCGCTGGTGCCGCACGAGGCCTATCAGGCGCTCTATGCCTCGGGCGAGGCCAGCCGTATTTTCAGCGGGTTCAAAACCCATATCCTGTCCAACGGCCAGGTCATCAGCGACATTTAGGGGAGCACGATCATGGATGTCGGTTTGACCACCATCGACGAGAAGGACATCACCAAGCATCTGCCGGTGGCGCAGGCCATGGTGACGCGTTTTGTCGTGCTGGAATCAGGCGATGCGAAATCCGGGACCGAGCTTGCCGGTACCGGGCGGCGGTTCGTCTCGACGGTTTCGACCGGCGGTCTGCGCTCAACGCGTGAAGTGGACCTGACCAGGACGATCCAGTCCGTGCGTCCCGATGACCAGATGCTGTCCATCGCCCAGCACACCCTGTTGTTCCGGGTGCGCCGTGGCGCGGCAGTCGCATTGGCCGTTGCCGATGTTTTTGGCCGCCAGAGCGATCTGGAGAACCTTCTGGCGCGCAATGCCTCGGCGCCCCTGCAGGGGGAGGATGCCAGCCATTTCAAGAAGCTTTTGTCCGCCGCCGCCTATGTCTCGGCTTTTGCGCTTGCTGCCTACCTCTCGCAACTGATCGAAGCGGATAGCCAGGCCGCCAATGACGTGACGGTTCCGGAATTCAATTTCGATACGGCGCAGGATGCACTGAAATCGATCGTCGGCGGTTTGGACCGGGCCATTGCCGGTGCCGCTGATGAACAGACCATGCTGGCGCGGGCGAAAGCCTATGCTGCTGCGGCCATTGAAGGCCTGCTGCAGCGCAAGGGGCGTTTTGACGGGCTCGGCAGCTTTGAAGACATGCATCTGCGTCTTGATAGCGACGATTTCACGCTTGACGGCTTCGATGTGGCGCCGGGCAAGAAGCGCACGCCGCTGGTCATGACGTTCAAAAAACCCGATGAAGTCATCGGCAATCACATTGCCAAATATCAGGCTTTAAAACTGTCCAAAATGCTGATGGCCTATGATTTCGACCGGCAGCTCAACCCGTTTGTTGAACTTGGCGGTTTCCTGTTCACATTCATCGGCGACGGCGCACCGGGGACGGGCAAGACGACGCTGATCCAGATGATTGCCGGTCTCGTCAACGATTACTGCCAGGTGGCGGGCTATGCCTTCCATTACGAGAATTTCGGTGTCGATCAGATTTCCTCCTATCAGGGAAAATCCGGACAGAACTGCCGGCAATTCGTCAACAACGTGCTCAATCCGCGCGTGATCGGCTTCGGCACCATCGATGATATCGATCAGGTTGCCGCGCGGCGTTCCGATGACCGGGCGTCTGCCGGCCAGCAGGAAATCACCGGCGTGCTGATGGAAGCGTTTGCGGGCGCCTCCACCGTGGTGCGCGGCAACTGCGCGTTCGGCATGTTCTCCAACTATCCGGAGAATGTCGACGATGCGCTGCGCCAGCGCGCCGGAGCGCGCTGGCTGGTGGACGGGCCGCAGACCCGCAACGATTACATCGATATCTTTGCGCTGCTCGCCGGCAAGAACCACAGGATTCCGCTCGGCGAACACAGGCTGTTCGAAGACCAGCAGATCGAACGCGCCGTAGATGCCGCCTATGAACAATTGTCGAAGCCGCAGGAAGACGGGCTGAAAGCGGTGTATGAGCGCTTCATTTCTGAGAACGGCGAGCCGGAAACGCTTGCCGATATCGGTACCTATCTGCACATGATCAAGGAACGCGAGCCGCGTTTCACCGGCCGCGCCATCAAGAACGTGACAGATGCGATCAAGATGCGCGCCATGGACATCGAACTGCCGGATGCATGGTTCGAAAAGCCCGAGACCTTCATGCACAAGCCCTATGATGAGAAAAAGGCGATGGTGAAGGAACTGCGCAAGCCCTTCACCATGGAGATGGTGCTGCAGGAAACCAACCGGTATGCGGATTCGGAATTCCGCTATGCCGACAAGTCGGACGATGCCGCCGTGGAAAAGATCGTCCGCGATGCGCGCCTGCGCGAACGGGCGATCCGGGAAGTGGAAGCCCTGAAAGCCAGGGGGCAGTGGGACGTCTGATGGACCTTCTCTACGAAAACGAACTGATCTACGGGCGTCTGCTGACGATCGACCAACCGCATCTGATCGAACGCTATAACCGGGCACTGACGGCTTTTGGATTCAAGGCAACCGAACTCACCCGGTTCAATATTGACCGGACGGGTTTCTCGCCGGAGATTGCCGCTGAGCTGAAGGACCCGTCCTATCTCGATCCCAATGGCGTCAACCGCCGCTTCATCATTCTGACGCCGGATCAGGCGATGCTGCCGGTGGTTCACACGCAGTTCTCCAACACGTCGCAGCTGATGTACGAGTTCTTCAGCAGCAATGCGCGGGCGATCAACGCGCTGACCATCAAGGATGTGATCTTCGGCGAGATCGAGGACAGTGTTTCCATTGTCAACGACATCGAGGATCTGCTGTCGATCAACCAGGTCGAGTTCCGCGTCCTTTCGGCAGAAAACGTCATGGGGCAGGCGGCGGAACTGCGCCTGCTGGTGGACCGGCTGCAGAACGAGCCGAACATCTGGCGCGACGACGATCTCATCAACCGGATGGTCGAACTTGCCAAGGTCACCGGCGATATCCGCGAGAATTCACTGGTGCCCGACAAGGTGGTGTTCCGCCACAGCGCCTTCTGGACCAGCCATTTCGGCGGTATCTATATCTTTGTCGATGACAATACGACAACGGTCATCGGCGATCCCGCCGCTCCCGGCTTCCGGCGCTCGCGTCCCTGGCAGGTCAATTACATCTCGATCAAGGACGCCGATCAGGTGTTCCAGTTTCTTGCCGCGACGGGGCGCATCGAGTTGCCGCGCGGCTCGTGGATCGAGCAGTCGGGCTATCTGGAAAACCGCGGCGAGATGATCATCCGCCATCTCATCCGGACGCTTGAACCGGAACGCAATCTGAGCGGCATTGATCGTATCTGGCTGCAGACCTGGATTCATGCCAATGCCAGCCTGATCAATCATGACGGGACATGGCCGTTCCTGAACGCCGTGAAACGTGAAATTGCCCAGACAGGGCAGATCAACCTCTCCGAGATCGATCCGGCGCGCCGTTTTCTGGTGGTGCGGGCGCTCCCAAGCCATCCCGATGCTTGGCTGGTCAATCAGCTGATCAGTGATTTTGTCCCATGGGATTTCCTGTCGCGGTACATCTTCAACAAGCAGGGCTTCTACGCCGACTACGGCCGCTGGAGCCCCACCTTTCAGGAACACGTTGTCGATATACTCAAAACAACCTATTTGAAGGACAAGGAAGGGCTGCGCAGGCGGCTCTACGGTCTCACCTCCTAGCAAGGATGCACAATGCTCGATCCCGTCATCAACTTCTTCAGCCGGATTTTCTATCTGATCGGACGTGGCATCGGCTATGCGGTCGGTATCATCCTGTGGCCGTTCCTGTGGGCAGGGCGCTGGTACACCCAGCGCGGCTGGATCCTGAAGACAGTCGTGGGTGCGATGCTCATTCTCTGGGTCGGGCTTTACGGCTATTTCTTCTGGGTCACGCAGGTCTGGACGAATTTCAATCCGGATTACGTCGCCGTCTATAATTTCGACAAGCGTGACGTTGCCGCTGGCGAACCGGTTGCTGCGCAAGCCATGGGAACGGCGCCCAAGAGCTGCGCCCGTTCGGCCATTGTCGAAGTTACGGCTGACCTCACCGATTTCAACGTGAACCAGAATGCCTGGATTTCCTCCATGCTGCTGTTCAAGCTCGGCTTCTTCGGCATGTCATGGGACGATACGCCTTTCCTTGACAACAAGGCGGCGTTCCAGCGCGGCATCAACTCCGCCGTGCGCCGGACGGCTGTCGAGCTTGTCGACACGCTTGGCCGTATCCGCGGCACATCGCAGATCGACAATGATCTGCAGAAGGCCCGCGGCAATCTGCAATTCACCGAGGATGCATGGTATTTTGGCCTGAACCCCTTTGGCCCCAAGACCCCGACCCCGAGCTATTACCGTTCGGCGGTCAAAGACCTCAGGACTTTCAATTCGAAGCTTGAAGCCTGCAATGCCGTATTCGATGCGCGTGCCGACAATCTCATGCAGTTCATCGACCGTATTGCCAATGATATCGGCTCCACCTCCGCCATCCTGAAGGATCGCTCGGAGAAGAACAATTATGGCTGGTTCGATACCCGTGCGGATGACCGGTTCTGGTTCGCCTATGGCCAGCTCTACGCCTATTACGGCCTGATGAATGCGGCAAAGGTCGACTTCAAGCAGGTCGTGCAGCAGAAGAACCTGGCCCCCCTATGGGATGGCATGGACGGACAGCTCCGTTCGGCACTCAACATAACGCCATGGATCATCGCCAATGGCAGCGAGGGCGGTTGGTTGTTGCCCAACCATCTGACAACCATGGGTTTTTATATCCTGCGCGTGCGTTCCAACCTGATCGATATCAAGCAGGTGCTGCAGCAATAAGTGGACTTGGGCGGGTAAAATGCTATATTTAGCCTTGGAGTGAGGGCGAGCTTTCGCCCACCCTCGTTCCTGGTTACATGAATTGGATCCGGAGGATCACTTGCCAGCGATTCCGGATCCTTTTCATTTCCAGGGTGATGCTGAAGGGTTTAAACCACATCGCTCCACCTCCAAGTTTGAGAGCATGGCTGATGCCGCAGCCGGAGCAGCCCATCTCCTCCGATACACCGCTGGCCCGGTGCTGTTGCTTTTGCCCTCAACACATCCATTGATGACGAAGTGCGACCGCTTCGGCAACGAACGGGGAGTTGTGTCGCAATAGGTATCCAGTTGCAGGTCGATCAAACCGGCAGGTATGTGGTTTCCTTGACTTTTTTGGCAACGAGGGCGGATGGTCGTTGTCCAACCACCTGACAACCATGGGTTTTTATATTCTGCGCGTGCGCTCCAACCTGATCGATATCAAGCAGGTTCTGCAGCAATAAGTAGACTTGATCGGGTAAAATGCTATATTTGGCCTTGGAGTGAGGGCGAGCTTTCGCCCACCCTCTTTCCTGGCTACTTGAAAAGAACCCGGATAGTGACTTGCCAGCCAGTCCGGGTTTTTTTCATTTCCAGGGTGATGCTGAAGGGCTTAAACCACATCATATCACCTCCAAGATTGAGAGCATGGCTGATGCCGCAGCCGGAGCAGCCCATCTCCTCCGATACACCGCTGGCCCGGTGCTGTTGCTTTTGCCCTCAACACGTCCATTGATGATGAAGTGCGACCGGTTCGGCAACGAACGGGGAGTTGTATGGCGATAGGTATCCGGTTGCAGGTCGGTCAAACCGGCAGGTGGGTGGTTTCCTTGACTTCCTCCATGACGGCATAGGTATGCGTCTCGCGCACGCCCGGCAGCGACAGCAGGGCATCGGAGAGAAAGCGGCGGTAGTGCTCCATGTCCGCGACGCGCGCCTTGATCAGGTAGTCGAAACCACCGGCGACCATGTGGCATTCCATCACGTCGGGGTTGCGCCGTGTCGCTGCCGCAAAGGTGGCAAAAACATCCGGGGTGGTGCGGTCCAGCTTGATTTCCACGAAGACCAGCATTGCGCGGTCGAGCTTTTTCGGCGACAGTCTGGCGGTATAACCAAGGATATAGCCGTCTCTTGTCAGGCGCTTGACCCGTTCTGTGGTCGCCGTTTGCGAGAGGTTGATACGCTCGGATAACTCGGTGTTGGAGAGCCGCCCGTCCTTCTGCAGCTCGCGCAAGATGCGCCGGTCAAGGCTGTCCAGGTTTTTCATCTCTAAAATACCCCATATTTTTAGTTTTTTGCGCTGCTTTGTGAGCGTTCATTGGTGAGAAGAACCAAGTGGAATAGATTATATGGGAAAAATCAATAAGGGGAAGCCTGATGACCAGACCATTGCCGTCTTCAAACGATTTTACTGCGCCATATGCTGTCGATGATCAGCAACTGGTGGCATCCTTGCTGAAAACCATCGCCCTGCCGGAAGACGTCAACCGCCGTATCGATGCACGTGCCAGCAAATACATCGCCACGATTCGCAAGGAAGCGAGTGGTATCGGCGGTGTCGAGGATTTCCTGCGCGAGTATGGCTTGTCCACCCGTGAAGGGCTGGCGCTGATGGTTCTCGCCGAAGCCCTGCTGCGCGTGCCGGATGCGGCAACGCAGGACAAGCTGATCGAGGACAAGCTGAAGCAGGGCAAATGGTCGGAGCACGAGCCGAGCGGCGATACGTGGTTTGTATCGGCATCGGCCTGGGCGCTCGGCCTTTCCGCCAAGGTGATCAAGCCGGGCGAGACGCCGGAAGGGGTGATTTCCTCGCTGGTCAAGCGTATCGGCCTTCCTACGGTCCGCACCGCCACCAAGCAGGCCATGCGTTATCTCGGCCACCATTTCGTTCTCGGCGAAACCATCAAGGATGCTCTGAAGCGCGCTGCTTCCAACGAAGCCAAGGGTTATCGCCATTCCTTCGATATGCTGGGTGAGGGTGCCCGCACACGCAAGGACGCGCGCGGCTATTTCAAATCCTATTCCGATGCCATCGACGCGATCGGCCGGGCCACGGGTAACAAGAAGCTGCCGGACCGCATGGGCATTTCCGTCAAGCTCTCCGCCCTGCATCCGCGTTATCTCGCCACGCATCATGATCAGGTCATGGCCGAACTGGTGCCGGACCTCCTGGCATTGGCGCAGAAGGCCAAATCCTACGATCTCAATTTCACCGTCGATGCCGAAGAAGCCGACCGGCTTGAGCTGTCGCTGGATGTCATCGACCGCGTCTTTGCCGATCCGTCGCTGGATGGCTGGGACGGGTTCGGACTGGCCATTCAGGCCTATCAGAAGCGTGCGCTTGAGGTGATCGACCACATCGACCGGTTGGCGGCGCGCCACAACCGCAAGATGATGGTGCGTCTGGTCAAGGGAGCCTATTGGGATACGGAAGTGAAGCGGACGCAGGAGCGCGGTCTGCCCGATTACCCGGTGTTCACCCGCAAGCCTGCAACCGATGCGTCCTACATGGCCTGCGCCAAGCGCATGCTGGACGCCCGGCCCCGCATATTCCCGCAGTTTGCCACCCACAATGCGCTGACGGTCGCCATGATCCTGGAAATGGCCGGCGACGACAAGACCGGTTTTGAGTTCCAGCGGCTGCATGGCATGGGTGAAAGCCTCTACAAGCAGATCACAGAAAAGGACGAGAAAATCGCCTGCCGCATCTATGCACCTGTTGGCGGCTACCGCGACCTCCTGGCCTATCTGGTTCGTCGCCTGCTCGAAAACGGCGCCAACTCGTCTTTCGTGTCGGTGGTCGGTGACAGCAATGTGCCGATAGCGGACTTGCTGGTGCGTCCGGCGGAAAAGCTCAATGACGGCAAGGGCTATCGCCATCCGCATATCCCTCTGCCTGCCAAAATCTACGGCAAGCGCACCAATTCGGCCGGTGTTGAGCTTGGTGACCGCAAGGAACTGGCCGCTCTCCTGAGCGGAATCGCCAAGGCATCGCGCGCAGTCAGCGCTGTGCCGCTGATTGACGGTGTAAAAGCTTCGGGCAAAGTCCAGAACGTGATTTCCCCTGTAAATGGCGCGGCTGTTGGTACGGTTGTGTTTGCGACCGCCGATGAAGCGGCAAAAGCCGTTGGCATTGCCAAAAAGGGCTTTGTCTCATGGTCGCGCGTACCGGTTGAAACCCGTGCGAAAGCCTTGGAAAAGGCGGCTGATCTTCTTGAAAGCAATCGCGATCTGCTGATGGACCTTCTTTCGCGTGAAGCGGGCAAGACGCTGGATGACGGCATTGCCGAAATTCGCGAGGCAGTGGATTTCTGCCGCTACTACGCTGCCGAGGCGCGCCGTCAGTTTGCAACCGACAAGGCCATGCCCGGCCCGACAGGCGAAGACAACAAGCTGCGTCACCGCGGTCGTGGCGCCTTCGTCTGCATCAGCCCGTGGAATTTCCCGCTGGCGATTTTCCTGGGTCAGGTCACGGCGGCCCTTGCTGCGGGGAACACCGTGGTGGCGAAGCCAGCGGAACAGACGCCGCTGATCGCCTATGAAGCCATCCGGCTTCTGCACGAAGCGGGCGTGCCGAAAGATGCCGTACTCTATGTTCCCGGTGACGGCTCGGTGGGTGCGGCGTTGACATCCCACGTGGATATTGCCGGCGTGGCCTTCACCGGCTCGACCGATACGGCCTGGGCCATCAACCGTACGCTGGCGGCGAAGAAAGGCCCGATTGTTCCGCTGATCGCCGAAACCGGCGGCCTCAACGGGATGATCGTCGATGCCACCGCCTTGTCGGAACAGGTTGCCGACGATGTCGTCATGTCGGCGTTCCGTTCGGCAGGCCAGCGCTGTTCTGCGTTGCGAATCCTCTACCTGCAGGAAGATATTGCCGACAACATGCTTGAGATGATCGAAGGCGCGGCACGTGAGTTGACGCTTGGCGATCCCTCGCTGGCCTCCACCGATATCGGCCCGATCATCGATCAGGCGCAGCGCGACATGCTCGCGGCCCACATTGCCGCGATGCGAAAGAGCCAGAAGGTTCGCTATGCCGGTACTGCACCGGACGAAGGCCTGTTCTTTGCACCGCATATCGTTGAACTCAATCATGCGGAAGCATTGGAGAAGGAGGTGTTCGGGCCGGTTCTGCACGTGGTGCGCTGGAAGGCCAAGGATCTCGACAAGGTGCTCGACCAGATCGCCTCGACCGGGTACGGCCTGACCTTTGGTCTGCATACACGCATCGAAGCAACAGTTGCCAAGGTCATCGACCGGCTCGATGTCGGCAATGTCTATGTCAACCGCAACACGATCGGCGCGGTTGTCGGGACACAGCCCTTCGGCGGTTCGGGTCTTTCCGGTACAGGTCCCAAGGCAGGCGGGCCGTCATACCTGACACGTTTTGCGCTGGAACAGGTGGTCTCGGTCAATACGGCCGCAGCCGGGGGCAATGCCAGCCTGATCGCGATGGGCGAATAAGCGGGAAAACCGCCGAAAAGAGATGTGCAACTGGGGATAGTGGGCTGCTCACTATCCCCATTTCGCTTCTGCGATGCTATTTGGCGTATCTACGCGAGTGGAACGAATTTGACATTCGCACCCCATTTGACATCACGCGGAACATGCGAATGTCAAATTCAAAGTTCCACTGGAGTCACATACTTGCTAGTGGTCCTTTGATTCTGACATTTGCCTCCATGGCTTGTATCAAAGGGATGCAAATGTCAGAATCGGACCACTAGGGGAGGACATGCCGATGGCTGTCGTTAAGTCCGATATTGAGATCGCCCGCGCTGCAACCAAGAAACCGGTTTTCGAGATAGGTGCAAAGATTGGCATTGCACCGGAACACCTCGTTCCCTACGGGCATGACAAGGCAAAACTCTCGGCGGAATTCATCCGCTCGAAGCGTGGTGCTCCGGATGGCAAGCTGATCCTCGTGACGGCGGTCAGCCCGACACCGGCCGGCGAAGGCAAGACGACGACGACCGTCGGTCTCGGCGATGGTCTCAACCGCATCGGCAAGAGCGCGATTATCTGCATCCGCGAGGCGTCGCTCGGACCCTGTTTTGGCGTGAAAGGCGGCGCCGCCGGCGGCGGCTATGCGCAGGTCATCCCGATGGAAGACATCAACCTGCATTTCACTGGCGATTTTCACGCCATCACCGCGGCGCACAATCTGCTGGCAGCGCTGATCGACAATCACGTCTATTGGGGGAATGAACTCAACCTCGATACGCGCCGCGTGACCTGGCGGCGGGTGATGGACATGAACGACCGCGCGCTGCGCGACATCGCGTCTTCGCTGGGCGGCGTGGCCAACGGCTTTCCGCGGGAGTCGGGGTTTGACATCACGGTGGCGTCGGAAGTCATGGCCATTCTCTGCCTTGCAACCGATCTCGAAGATCTCGAGCGGCGGCTGGGCGATATCATTATCGGCTATCGTTTCGACAAGACCGCTGTCTATGCCCGAGATCTGAAGGCCGACAAGGCGATGGCCGTCCTCCTGAAGGATGCCATGCAGCCCAATCTGGTGCAGACGCTGGAAAACAATCCGGCCTTTGTGCATGGCGGCCCCTTCGCCAATATTGCCCACGGCTGCAACTCCGTCGTTGCCACGACGACCGCGCTCAAGCTTGCGGATTACGTGGTGACGGAAGCCGGTTTCGGTGCCGATCTCGGCGCAGAGAAATTCTTCAACATCAAATGCCGCAAGGCGGGATTGAAACCGGCCGCCGCCGTCATCGTTGCCACGGTCCGCGCCATGAAGATGCATGGCGGCGTTGCCAGGGACGATCTCGGTCTTGAGAATGTTGCTGCGGTGAAGGCGGGCTGTGCCAATCTTGGCCGCCACATGGAAAATGTGCGGCAGTTCGGTGTGCCTGTTGTCGTGGCGATCAATCATTTCAGCGCCGATACCGATGCCGAGATCGAAACCGTGAAGAACTTCGTTGCGGCCCATGGCGCGCAAGCCATCCTGTGCAAACACTGGGCGCTGGGATCGGCCGGGATCGAAGAGCTGGCGCACAAGGTGGTGTCTCTCGCCGAGAGCGGTTCGGCCCAGTTCTCGCCGCTCTATGAGGATGAGCTCTCCCTGTTCGACAAGATCGAGACGGTGGTCAAGCGCATCTATCGCGGTGCGGAGGCGGATGCCGATGCCAGCGTGCGGGAGCAGTTGCGGCAATGGGAGGCCGCCGGATACGGCCATCTTCCCGTCTGCATGGCAAAGACGCAATATTCGTTCTCGACGGATTCGCACCTGCGCGGGGCACCGGTCAATCATGTGGTGCATGTGCGGGAGGTGCGCCTTTCGGCTGGCGCCGGTTTCGTCGTCGCGATCTGCGGTGAGATCATGACCATGCCGGGTCTGCCGAAATCGCCTTCGGCCGAACGCATTCATCTCAACGCGCAAGGTTTGATCGAAGGGTTGTTCTGAGCGATTTTCAGGCCGGTGATTTTTGCTGTTGCAAGCGCCGCCGCGTAACGCTAACAATCACCGCCATGAACACGCGCGTTATTATGTCAAATGGCTGGTGGTGGGCTCGCTGATCGCGGCCACGCAGCCTTTTGCACGCACGTAAAGGGATCAGGGCCGCAACGGGTTTTCCGGGCGGCCTTTTTGTTTGACCGCCAGAAGCCCGCAAAGCCAAATGCAACGGAGTGGAAATGATGATGCATAGAATTGAGGGCGACGTGGAAATATTCGACACGGCAGGCGGTGTTACCATCTCCCGGTCACGCATTGCGACTGCCTATGCGAGCGCTATCGACAGCTATGTCGACGGGCTGGATGAACGGCGCGGGGCAGTTTTCTCGTCCAATTATGAATATCCCGGCCGTTACACGCGATGGGATACGGCCATTATCGATCCTCCGGTTGTCATCACCTCCAACGGCCGGCATATGACGATCGAGGCGCTGAACAAGCGCGGTGAAATCCTGTTGCGCCCGATCCACAAAGCGGTTTCGGCCCTTGCCGAAGTGTCGATTTCCGCTGCGGGCGCAACGAAGCTCGACCTTGAAATCGCCCTGCCGAGCCGTCCGTTCACCGAAGAAGAACGCTCGCGCATCCCGTCGGTTTTCACGGTGTTGCGCGGCATCGTCGCCCTGTTCTTCAGCGAGGAGGATGCCAATCTCGGCCTGTATGGCGCGTTCGGCTATGATCTCGCGTTCCAGTTCGATCCGATCCAGTACAAGTTGAAGCGGCCGGATGACCAGCGCGACATCGTGCTCTACCTCCCGGACGAAATTCTGGTTGTCGATCACCACGCCGCCAAGGCATGGCTCGACCGGTATGAATACGCGTTCGAGGGTGCTTCCACGGAAGGCCTGTCGCGCGAAACCGAAGCCAGGGCATTCAAGCCGACGAGCACGATTCCGGGTCGCGGCGACCACAATCCCGGCGACTATGCGGAACTCGTCAAGAAAGCCAAGGAAAGCTTCAAGCGCGGCGATCTCTTCGAAGTGGTGCCGGGCCAGACATTCTACGAGCGCTGCGAGACCAAGCCTTCGGTCATTTCCCGCCGTCTCAAGGCCATCAACCCGTCGCCCTATTCCTTCTACATCAATCTGGGCGACAATGAATATCTCGTCGGCGCTTCGCCGGAGATGTTCGTGCGCGTGGTTGGCCGCCGCATCGAGACCTGCCCGATTTCGGGAACGATCAAGCGCGGCGAGGATGCGATTGCCGATGCCGAGCAGATCATCAAGCTGCTCAATTCCAAGAAGGATGAGTCCGAACTCACCATGTGCTCGGACGTGGACCGCAATGACAAGAGCCGGGTGTGCGAGCCGGGTTCCGTGCGCGTCATCGGCCGCCGCCAGATCGAAATGTATTCCCGGCTCATCCACACCGTGGACCATATCGAGGGCCGTCTGCGCGAGGATATGGACGCCTTTGACGGTTTCCTGTCGCATGCATGGGCCGTGACGGTGACGGGAGCGCCAAAGCTCTGGGCCATGCGCTTCATCGAAGAGAACGAGCGCAGCCCGCGCGCCTGGTACGGCGGTGCCATCGGCATGGTCAACTTCAATGGCGATATGAACACCGGCCTGACCCTGCGCACCATCCGCATCAAAGACGGTATCGCACAGGTGCGGGCGGGAGCAACGCTGCTGTTCGATTCCATTCCGGAAGAGGAAGAGGCGGAAACCGAACTCAAGGCTTCCGCGATGATTGCGGCGGTGCGCGAGGCGCACAAGAGCAATATCCCCGTGGAAGAACGTGCCGTTGCGCGGGTCGGCGAGGGGCTGTCGATCCTGCTCGTCGACCACGAGGATTCGTTCGTCCATACGCTCGCCAATTATTTCCGGCAGACGGGCGCCACCGTGACCACCGTTCGCACGCCGGTGCCCGATGAAATCTTCGACCGATTAAAGCCTGATCTGGTGGTGCTTTCGCCGGGGCCGGGCACGCCGGAGGATTTCGACTGCAAGGCAACGATCAAGAACGCACGCAAGCGCGACCTGCCGATCTTCGGTGTCTGCCTCGGCTTGCAGGCGCTGGCGGAAGCCTATGGCGGCACGCTGCGGCAGCTGCACGTTCCGATGCATGGAAAACCGTCACGTATCCGGATTACAAAGCAGGGCAGGATTTTTTCGGGCCTGCCCAAGGAAATCACGGTTGGCCGGTATCACTCGATCTTTGCCGATCCGGTGCGCTTGCCGGATGAATTCGTTGTAACGGCGGAGACCGAAGATGGGGTCATCATGGCCTTCGAACACAAGAGCGAACCGATTGCGGCGGTGCAATTCCATCCGGAATCGATTATGACCCTCGGGCATAATGCGGGCATGCGCATGATTGAAAACATCGTGGCGCACCTGCCGCGCAAGGCCAAGGAGCGAGCTGCCTGATGGAAGGTGAAAACGTCGTCCAGCGACTGGCATTCTGGTCGATTTTCGTCGGCATGGGCGTGCTGGCACTGAAATATGCCGCCTATCACGTCACCGGTTCCGTTGCGCTCTACTCCGACGCACTGGAATCGATCGTGAATGTCGTGGCGGCGCTTGCCGCCTGGTGGGCGATCCGTGTCAGCCACAAGCCAGCCGACCAGAATCACCCGTTCGGGCACCACAAGGCCGAGTATTTTTCGGCGGTGCTCGAGGGCGTGCTGATCGTCGTGGCGGCGCTCTTGATCCTGCGGGAAGTCTGGTCCGCCTGGGAGATGCCCAAGGTCATGGAGGAACCATGGCTGGGTCTGGCGATCAATGGCGGTGCCTCGCTCGTGAACGCCCTGTGGGCCACGCTGCTGATCAGCCGTGCCCGCCGCTACAAATCGCCGGCTTTGCTGGCGGACGGCAAGCACATCATGACCGATGTGGTCACCTCCATCGGTGTGTTCATCGGTCTCGTCGGTGCCGTGATCACCGGCTGGACGTTCCTCGATCCGCTGCTTGCGGTGATCGTTGCGCTCAACATTCTCTGGCAAGGCTGGAGTGTGATCGGGTCGTCCGTGCAGGGCCTGATGGATGTGGGTGTTCCCACCGAGGAAACCATGCGCATCCGCGACATCATCTCGGCCAATGCCGGCGGTGCGCTGGAGGTGCATGACCTGAAGACGCGCATTGCCGGGCGGGTGACGTTCATCGAGTTTCATCTGGTCGTACATGCCAGCATGAGCGTCGGCGACGCCCATGTCATCTGCGACCGGATGGAAAATGCGCTGATGCAGCAGATTCCCGATTCGAGTGTCGTCATTCACGTCGAACCGGAAGAAGAGGCCAAGCTGCCGATCGGCACGGCTGCCGTTCCCTTCGCCTGACATGTCATACCGCCGCATTGGAGAAACCGGTGCACGGCAGCAACATTTGTCACGCAATGTTTCGAGCTGTCATGATTTTGTTACAATTATATTGACATAGCAGAGCCGCTGAATGACACCATCATCAAGCAAGGCAACTTCTCCATCAATGATGCAGCGCCGGGGGCGTCAGTCAGGGGACACAGGATTTGGCGGCAAGCATCCATTCTCCAGGGAATCGAGCGCCGAAAACGCAGGCAGCGCCGGGCGGACAACCGCGGCTGTTTACAAAATTAGTTAACCTTCAACTGTCAGGATTAACTTATGGGTAAACCGACCCTCTACGCACTTCTCGCCGGACTTTCATTGATCGCTGCGGCCTATCCCGCCAGCGCACGGATCATCATCGACTGTGAGAAGCCGGCGGCAGCGAAGGTACCGGCCCCGGCGAACCCGGTTGATCCGCTTGCGGTTACCGGTAAAACTAGCACGGCCGCCTGCGGGCAGAAGCTGCAGGCAGTGGTGCCCGCGCCAGAGAAGGCGCAGCCCATCAATATCGTTGCAACAGGCGGTGCAGGCATGTTGAAAAAGGCAGTCAAGGGCGAGATTCTTCCACAGGGCGAGAGCGCGCTGCGGGACGATCTTGCGTTCAAATACCGGCTCTACCGGCCGGATGAGCCCAATGGCGATGCGATGGTTCTCCTGCACGGTTCGGGCCAGGACGAAACCAGCCTTGTTTCCCTCGCCACCAAGATCGCGCCGCATGCGCTTCTGCTCGCCGTTCGCGGCCGGATCATGCAGGATGGCACCAGCCGGTGGTACCGCCGTCTGACGGCGGTCAGCTTCGACCAGAAGGACATTCACGTCGAGGCCAAGGCCTTCGCGGGTTTCCTGAAGCAGGCGACGGAGAAGTACAAGATCGATCTCAACCGCACGACATTCCTCGGCTATTCGAACGGCGCCAATCTGGTTGGCGCGGTGATGATGCTCTATCCGGATATGGTCAAGCAGGCGGTGCTGCTGCGCTCCATGCCGGTGCTGACGGAAAATACCGATGCCAATCTCGCGGGTGCGCGGGTCCTGACGGTTTCCGGCGTTGCCGACCAGACCTATGCGCCGTTCGCACCGGCGCTTGCGACCCTGCTGCGCGCGCACGGGGCAACGGTCGAGGCGAAGTCGATCAAATCCGATCATGGCCTCGGTAATGACGACGTGCGGGTTGTCAGCGAGTGGCTTTCGGGAACGAGCGCCGAGTTGAAGAAGAACTGAGTTCCCTGCGAACACCTCTTGCATCCGGCCGGACAGTCGTTTAATTGTCTGGCCCATGGAAACGCGCCAGACACATTTGTCGTCTTTTGCCAAATCCGCTTTTGCGGGTTTGACCAGCCGCGCCTATCTCCTTCCGCTTCTTCTCGACCTTATCGGCGATCGCCGGGCTCGTTGAGAGGAGCGTCCGGCGGTCGAAAGTGCCGCCAGGCTTTTTGCTCCTTACCCCTTTACAAGACCATTCCAACGCTTGAAAAAGTGCCGCACGAGCGCCAGAGATGCGCAGACGGCCGGAAACGAGAAGCAAATGACCGATATGACCGCTCCCCGCACCATGGGCATGCCCGATGCTCGCAAGAAATATGAACCTTATCCGCTGGTTGATCTGAAGGACCGCCAATGGCCGTCCAAACGCATCGAAAAGGCACCGATCTGGTGTTCCGTCGATTTGCGCGATGGCAACCAGGCATTGATTGACCCGATGGGCCACGACCGCAAGGTGCGGATGTTCGCCTTGTTGCTCGACATGGGTTTCAAGGAAATCGAGATCGGCTTTCCCTCGGCGTCGCAGACGGATTTCGACTTTGCCCGCTGGTGCGTCGAGGAAGGCAATATTTCCGACGATGTCTCCCTGCAGGTTCTGGTGCAGTGCCGTCCCGAATTGATCACCCGTACCTTTGAATCGCTGCAGGGCGCGACCAAGCCGATCATCCATTTCTACAACTCGACCAGCGAATTGCAGCGCCGGGTTGTGTTCAACAAGGATGTCGGCGGCATCAAAACCATTGCCACCGATGCGGCCAAGATGATCACCGACATGGCGGCAAAGGCCGGCGGCGGTTTCCGCTTCGAATACTCGCCGGAAAGCTTTACCGGAACGGAACTCGACGTGGCGCTGGAGATCTGCAATGCGGTCACGGAAATCGTCAAGCCGACCCCTGACAACAAGCTGATCATCAATCTGCCGTCGACGGTCGAGATGTCGACGCCGAATGTCTATGCGGACCGCATCGAGTGGATGTGCCGCCAGCTCGACAACCGTGAAAACCTGATCATTTCATTGCATCCGCACAATGATCGCGGAACGGGTATCGCCACGACGGAACTCGGCCTGATGGCCGGTGCCGACCGTGTTGAAGGCACCCTGTTCGGCAATGGCGAGCGGACGGGCAATGTCGACATCGTGACTTTGGCGCTGAACATGTTCACGCAGGGCGTCGATCCGGAAATCGACTGCTCCGATATCAACCGGATGAAGGAAGTCTACGAATATTCCAATCAGCTGGTGATTCCGGAACGACACCCCTATGTGGGCGAGCTGGTCTATACGGCGTTTTCCGGTTCGCATCAGGATGCGATCAACAAGGGCATGAAGGCGATCAAGCAGGCCAACAAGACCCTGTGGGAAGTGCCTTACCTGCCCATCGATCCGCAGGACGTCGGCCGCAGCTACGAGGCGATCATCCGCATCAATTCCCAGTCCGGCAAGGGCGGCATCGCCTATATTCTTCAGGCTGACTACGGCTTGAACCTGCCGCGCGGCATGCAGGTGGAGTTCCGTGATGACATCCAGCAGATCACTGACGAGGAAGGCAAGGAGATGCCATCCAAGCAGATCTATCAGCGATTCCTCGAGCTTTATGTGGATCAGCCCGACGCGCGCCTGAAATTTGTGGATCACCACACCTATCCCGATACGGAGCACAAGGGCATGCGCATCCTCTCGGCCGAGATCACCGATCGTGGCGAGACAAAGCGGATCGAGGGAAGGGGGACGGGCCCGGTTGACGGCTTCATCGATGCCCTGTCGCACTATCTCGGTTTCAGGCTCTCGGTCGTCAATTATTCCGAACATTCGCTCCAGCACGGTTCCGATGCGGCGGCTATCAGCTACATGGAAATCGAGCATCCGAACGGCAAGATTTTCGGTGCCGGCATCAACAAGAGCATTGTTGCCGCCTCGCTTGAGGGCATTGTCTCGGCGGCCAACCGCATCATCGGCAAATAAGCCGGACATCTGCAAAAGGCCGCTGTGAAGCGGCCTTTTTCTGTTGGGAGCGTTTCATGCACCAGTTGCACGCAATCGAGATGGGTGAGGGGAAGGGAACACCCGTCGTCTTCCTGCACGGGTTTGGCGGAACCGCCGCCGGCTGGCATGCCGTCCAAACGGCGATTTCCGCTGATCATCCGACCCTTGCATTCGATCTGCCCGGCCATGGTGCATCGCTGGATTACCCCGATGCGGTGACCGCCCGCCATTTCGCGCAGGCGGTTGTTGAGGGCCTCAACAGGCGCGATATTCCAAGGGTTCATCTGGTCGGCCACTCCATGGGCGGCGCAACCGCCGCGCTGGTTGCCGCCTTTGCCGCTGAAAAAGTGGCCTCGCTGACTTTGCTGGCTCCGGGCGGCTTCGGTCCCGATATCAATGGCCGGCTGCTTCGGCATTATGCGGCAGCCCGAACATATGACGCGCTTCAGGTGGCGTTGGAGGGCATGTTCGGCTGGCGCAATCCTGTTCCTGAAGAGATGATCCGGCGCGACGTGGACCTGCGCCGGATCCCGGGACAGATCGAACGGCTCGATGCCATTCTCGCGCGAATGATGAAAGACGGTTTGCAGGGGACCATTCCCAGAGATTTCCTGCAGGCTTTCGCCATGCCGGTCACCGTTGCATGGGGGCGGCTGGACAATGTCTTGCCGGTGTATCAATCGGAAGGGCTGCCGCCGCGTTTTTCGATACATCGTTTTGACGGGGCTGGACATATGCTGGTCGAGGAGATTCCGGGCGAGGTCATCCGTCTCATTTCGACAACTGTGCGCACAGGCTGAATTCGGACAAGTTTGTGATGCAACGACGGACGCATATTGTTAATGATGCCTTAACCCCACCTTGCCGGAAACGCCTATGAGTGAGATGCACGACAAGATCAGCCCGATGGACGCCAGGCGCAGGCTCGGCGATGCCATTCGCGGTGCGCAGGTGGCAGCGGCGGACCGCGGCGATGTCGTCATCGACATGAAGGAAGCGGATCTCGCCCGGATCGAAATCCTGGCGCAGGATCTGCAGCCGGTTTTCGACGAAGTCCCTGCCGATGACGAGCAGTGGGATTTTGCCATTTCCACCGGCTTGCAGCCGCGCCTGTGGATCGATGCCACCGCGCATGTGATGATGGGCCGGGACAGGCGCACCTATCGCTTTGTCAGGGATACAAGGCTTGGGCGGAGCGTTCTGGCAGAGTCGCCCGAGGTGAAGCCGATCTCCGACGCGGTCACCACCTACATTGCCGAGCGGATCGTCGAACGGCAGCGTATGATGGAGGGCGAACGGGTCAGCCTGCGCTCCCCGGCTGTTGCTGCGCCATCCGGCCCGGCCGAGCCCGCCCCGCAATCGGCGGCGGCACCGGCGGTCCAGTTTCGGCAGCAGCGGTCGATGGCCAATGATTTCGTCAACGCGGTCATCTGGCTGCTGATCGGTGCTTTCGCGGGTGCTGGCGCACTGCTCGCCTTTTTCTGGGACCGGCTTTCACCCTATTTCTGACGCTCAGGCGGGCGCGGAAACAGCGCCGACGTGAAGTTCGTGCTCGGCTATCGTCTCGATGGTCATGGCGGCATCCACGATGCCGCGCTCCGTCATGCGGCATGACCAGCCGGATGCCGTCTTCGCGATGGCAAAGATGTTGAAACGGGCCGCCGGCTTGTGGCCGCCGAAGCTTTGGCTGGCGGAAGGCACGCAAACAACGGGTATCTTCCAGCCGGGGCCGTCGATTGCGTAGCGTGTCGCCAGATGCGTATGGCCATGCAGGACAAGTTCCGCCCCGTGCCGCCGCACGGTCCGCTGGAACAGGCCGATGCCGAGCAGGCGCTTGTGCGATGGCGCCGCGCCGCGCACTGGCGGGTGATGGATCATGATTACCCGGAACAGGTCGCGCTTGGCGGTTTCATCGAGAATTTCGCCGAGGCGGCGTGCCTGCCGGTCGCGCAGATCGCCGGTCGCCATGAACGGTGCGGTGGCGCGGGCCGATGACACCCCGATCAGGGCGATATCGCCGCGAACCCGCAGGTAAGGGAACTCAACCGGGCGCTGTTCGGCTGCCTCGCGGTCGCCCAGCATCCATGGTGCCCAGTAGCGCCGGGTTTTTTTCAAAGCGCCAGGCACATAGGCGTCGTGATTGCCGGGGACAACGGACACGTCATGCGGATTGCCCAGGGTTTTCAGCCAGCGTTCGGCGGTCTCCAGTTCCTCATCCAGCGCCAGGTTGACGAGATCACCCGTCACCGCCAGATGGTCCGGCGCCTGCGCCTTCAGATCGGCAACCAGGGTATCGAGCGTACCGCCGGTCATCGAGCCCTTGCGGTTGGACCGCCAGTTGATATAGCCGGTGATGCGTTTTGACACGAGCTCGCGCAGGCTCAGCGCGGGCAGGGGCGACAGGTGAATGTCGGAGATATGTGCAAGACGGAACATTATTTCAGCTTTAAGAGAGTGTAGCGTAGGAATCCAGTGTTAGAACCTTTGTATCGTTACTGGGTTCCCATTTAGGACCGGTGAAATGGCTGACAAAAGCGTGAAATGGCGACATCGCCTGTTTCACACCTATTTTCTCCTGCGGCGCCCGATGACGTTGGGCGCGCGTGGCGTGATCCTCGACGAAGCGGCGCGGTCGGTCTTTCTCATCAGGCATACCTATGTGCCCGGCTGGCAGTTTCCCGGCGGCGGCGTGGAAACCGGCCATACGATCGAGCACACGCTGGCGAAAGAGTTGATGGAAGAAGGCAATATCGAACTGACGGCCAGGCCGCAGCTTTTTGCCATCTATCACAATGCGCATGCCTCAAAGCGCGACCACGTCGCGCTCTATGTCTGCCGTTCGTTCCGGCAGACCGCAGCGCGGCTGCCGGACCGCGAAATCGCCGAGGCCGGATTTTTCCAACTCGATGCCCTGCCGGAAGGCACCACCGCCGCGACGCGGCGGCGGCTGGCCGAAATTCTCGACGGCGCCGAGATATCGCTCACCTGGTGAGTTCAGAACCGGTCGCGGTCATGGGGCGCGGCAAAATCCAGCTGCGGCCCCTTGGGGATGATGCCCGTCGGGTTGATGGTTTTGTGGCTGCCGTAATAATGCGCCTTGATGTGCAGCATGTTCACGGTCCCGGCCACATCAGGCACCTGATAGAGATCGCGGGTATAGTTGGACAGGTTCGGATAGTCGGCAATGCGCTGCCGGTTGCATTTGAAATGCCCGACATAAACCGGATCGAAGCGCAGCAGGGTGGTGAACAGCCGCCAGTCCGCCTCGGTAACCCGATTGCCCGCGAGATAGCGCTGCCTGCCGAGACGCTCTTCCAGCTGGTCGAGCGTGGCAAACAGCTGGTCGAACGCTTCCCCGTAGGCTTCCTGCGTGGTGGCAAAGCCTGCGCGGTACACGCCATTGTTGATATTGGGATAGACCAGCGCATTGACGGCGTCGATCTCGCCACGCAGCGCTTCGGGGTAGAAATCCTGTGAGGCATCGCCAAAGGCATCGAACGCCGTGTTGAGCATGCGGATGATTTCGGAGGACTCGTTCGAAACAATGGTGTTCTGCTGCTTGTCCCACAGAACAGGTACGGTCACGCGGCCGGAATAGGAAGGGTCGGCGCGCGTGTAGATTTCGTGGAGCCGTTTCGAACCGAACAGATGATCCGGTGTGGCTCCATCCACGGCATGGAAGGTCCAGCCTTCGGCGCCCATGAAGTGATCGACGACCGAAACGGAAATGACATCCTCGAGCTTCTTCAACGCGCGAAAGATCAGCGTGCGGTGCGCCCAGGGGCAGGCGTAGGAAACATAGAGGTGATAGCGCCCGGCCTCGGCCTTGAAGCCGCCCTTGCCGGAAGGGCCGGCAGAGCCGTCCGCCGTCACCCAGTTGCGGAACTGCGACTCCGAACGGATGAAGCGCCCGCCGCTGTCCTTGGTGTCGTACCACTGGTCGTGCCACTTGCCGTCAATCAGAAGACCCATTTCATACTCCTTGGCTCGCAAACCTGCGTGCAACGGTAACTGCGTTTATTGCCGATTGCCTATACCTAGGGTCAGGACCCATTAATATGATCGAAATGGCGCCTGAAACGGCAAGAAGATGCGAGGAGAGATGCGGAGGGCGGGGTCTTCCCCCGGCCGAGCAGCTCGACACTGCAGCTTGCAGCCGTTTCGGCGTCCGTAGGATACGGTCCATTTGCCCGGCTACATCGTCGCAAAGGACTTGAGAATGGATAAACATTCCCATCGCCTTCGCTCCTTGTATCCAAACAAATGGCCGCGTACCATTTCGACCAGATTAATGGGTCCTGACCCTAGACACAAATGCCGTCCAAACCACCCCGGTCCAGGTGAACAGAGTGTCACTTTTTGCCATGGGCGCACGAAAATCGGTTTACGGCGGGCGGCTGAGATGCTACGCGGAAAAAAAGGAGACATTTTGTGACAGGATTCCTCTTCATCCGACGATGAAACCCGAACCGGCGCTTGAACAGCGCGGCGGACTTTCCTGTGTTGGCCAAAGGCCATTGTCTACTCCTTTATGAAGATACCCAGCATGCTGACCCATGTCGTGACCTACGCGCCGGAAGAACCGGTGCATGACGCTGCCATCGAAGACATCAACAAGGAAGCATTCGGCCCTGGCCGTTTCACCCGTGCCGCCTATCGCATCCGCGAAGGCGGTCCGCATGACCGCACCCTGTCCTTTGTCGCGCTGAACGGCGAGCATGTCGTGGGGTCGGTGCGGTTGACGCCCATCCTGATCGGCAAGACACCGGCGATGCTGCTCGGTCCGCTGGCGGTCCGGCCGGCCTGGAAGAAGCAGGGCATCGGTGCGGCGCTCATGCGCATGTCCATGGAAGCCGCACGGCTTGCCGGACACAAGCTTGTCATCCTGGTGGGCGACGAGCCCTATTATGCGCCATTCGGTTTCCGCCCCATTGTCGGGCATCAGATCGAGATGCCCGCGCCGGTCGAGCCATCGCGGTTCCTTGCCTGCGAACTCACGCCCCGCGCCCTGAAAGACGTGCAGGGCCGGGTGCGGCATGCGGGGATTGACGGTCAGTAGGCCGGTATTCACCGGCCTTCGCGGTACCACATGCTGCCAAGGACAAGGATCATTGCGGCAAGGCCGAGGAAGCCGGAGAACAGCGGCAGGCGGTTGACGCTTTTCAACACCGTTTCACTGGTTGGCCGCAAACCGATCCAGTTGTCGCCGCTCGCACTGGCAAAGCTGCGCGAGGCGACGATGCTGGGCACTTCAATCGATGTCTGGTCTGCGGTTGCCCGCAGGCGGCGGGCACCGCCGCCGGTTTCGCGGGCGAAGCCGTCGAGCTTGGCTGTCGTCGATATGTAATCGGCAAACTCCGGCGCATCGACCGGCCCGACATGGGCCAGCGTCGTCAGATCGCCAGTGGCAACCTGAAACAGGCCGATTTCCGTTGTCGGTACCGCGGCGGTGAACACGCCGGGTTCGGTCTCGGTGAGCGGGATGTCCTGTTTCTTGCCGGATGGCGTGATGATGCTGGCCTGCTGGGCGGTCTTCTTCATCGTCTGGCGGCGGATCTCGAGATTGCGGCCACTGCCCGTTGCGGTCAGGGCTTCCTCTTCCAGTTCAGGTTCCTTCATCAGCCAATGGGCAATCCGGCGGTAGAGCGCGGCATGCGGGCCGCCGCCTTCAAAGCCGCGCGCCCACAGCCAGCCCTGATCGGACAGGAACATGCCGACCCGGCCTTCGCCGATACGGTTGAGCACGAGCAACGGCTTGTCGCCGGCATTCATCACGACCGTGCCATCCGGCTTGTTGACATCGATCACGCGGAACCAGCGGCTCCACTGCGGCGGTTCCTGCGTGCTGCCTTCAAGGCCGCGCGTCACGGGATGGCGTTTGCCATCGTCGCTCAGGCGCGGATAGAAAGCTTTCTCCGTGACATCGCCCGTCGGCGTTGCCGGCAGGATGGTCAGGAGCGGCGTGTTAGCGATGGAGACATTGCCCGCATATTCGGGACCGGCGGCAATCAGCAATGCGCCGCCCTTCTGCACATAGTCGTTGATGTAGTCGTAATAGAGCAGCGGCAGCACGTCGCGGTGCTGATAGCGATCGAAGATGATGAGATCGAACTGGTCGATCTTCTCGACGAACAATTCCCGCGTCGGGAAAGCGATCAGCGACAGTTCATTGATCGGCGTGCTGTCCTGTTTTTCCGGCGGGCGCAGAATGGTGAAGTGGACGAGATCCACCGAAGCATCGGATTTCAGCAGGTTGCGCCATGTGCGCTCGCCATTGTGCGGCTCGCCGGAAACCAGCAGTACTTTCAGGTTCTCGCGGATGCCATCGACCATGGCGACGGCGCGGTTGTTGATTTCGGTCAGCTCGTTGGGAACGGCATCGACTGCCAGCTCGACAATATTGACGCCAGCGCGCGGCAGTGTCACCGCAAGCGGCATTTCCTTGCCGATGACGGCATCCTGCGACAATACCTCGTTGCCGTTCACCCGCACGGTCACGCGCGCCCGGCCGCCCTGGGGTTCACCGGCGGCCGTGACCTTGTACGTCATCTGCTGCGGTTTGCCGGTGATGCCGAAGCGCGGCGCCCGGACAAACTGGATGCGCCGGTCGATCTCGCCCGGCCTGCCGGTGATCAGGCCATGGACCGGCGCGTTGAAACCCAGCGCCGCAACATTGTTCGGGATATCGTGGATCTGCCCGTCGGTGATCATGATGGCGCCGCCGATGCGCGAGGGCGGAACATCGCGGAATGCACCGTTCATGGCCTGGAACAGCCGCGTGGCCGTGGCATCGTCGGTTTCGCTGGCGCGGTTGGTCTCGACGGTCCGCACCTCGAACTGCGGCAGGCGCGCCAGCGCGGCCTGGACCTGCTTGAGCGCCTCGGTTGTATCGGCGGTGCGGTCGCCGATATCCTGGCTCTGGCTGCGGTCGGCAATCACGGCGACGACGCTTTTGAGCGGCTCGCGTTCCTCGTTGATGACAACGGGATTGAACAGGGCCATGGCGAGCGCGGCCACGGCCAGCAGGCGGATCACGCTGCCACGCTGGCGCAGATACAGGCCGGCCAGTGCAAGCGCCAGCAAAGGCAGGAGCAGCAATGCCAGAAGTGGGGTCGAGAGCAGGGGCTGGAAGTCGAGGGAGAGATACATGTCAGTTCGCCAGCCGCTTCAGGAGATCGGGCACGTGCACCTGATCGGATTTGTAGTTGCCGGTCAGCATGTACATGACGATGTTGATGCCCGCGCGATAGGCGAGAACCCGCTGATCCGGATCATTGGGGATCGTCGGGAGCAGGGGAGCGCCGCTGGCGTTGACGGCCCAGGCGCCCGCGAGATCATTGCCGGTTATCATGATGGGCGAAACGCCGTCGCCGACCCGCACCGGGCGGTCCTTGTTGGCTTCGGGTGCCTGCGAGGCCTGCACCCAGAGCTGGCTGCCGCGGAACCGGCCGGGGAAATCCTGCAGGATATAGAAGGCCTTGGTCAGCACATGGTCATTGGGCACCGGTTCCAGCGCCGGTATGTTCATGCCGGAAAGAATGTCGCGCAGGCGCGCATTGGCCGGTGTCGAGCTGTTGTCGAAGCTGATGGCGGCCGCATCCTGATCGCGCGTGTCGAACAGAACGGTTCCGCCCTGCTGCATATAGGCGTCGATCTTGGCAATCGCGGCCTGCGACGGCATTTTGGCCGCGGGGTCGACCGGCCAATAGATCAGCGGAAAGAAGGCGAGCTCATCGGTTTCGGGGTTTACGCCTATGGGCTCGCCGGGCTCCAGCGCCGTGCTGTCGGCAAGTGCCCTGGAAAGCCCGAAAAGGCCCGCCTTGCTGATGTCGTCAACGGCACGATCCCCGGTGATGATATAGGCGAGGTGCGTGGCATTGACCGCATCCAGGATCGTCTGGTCGCCCGGTTTGCTGTCGTTCTGCTGGGCATGGGCCGGAGAGGGACCGAATGCCAGGATGGCGGGAATGAGCAGGATCGCCAGGGAGGCGGCTGCGGCCGTCTTGAAGCGGCGGCGCAAATGCCCGCCAAGCCAGAGAATGGCAAGCGCGTCGAGCGCCAGCAGCAGGGCGGCGAGCCCGAAGAGCGGGCCACGCAGCGGCACCGATTCATCGACGGCATAGCGTGCCGTGGTCACGGGAATGGCAAGCTCGGGACGGACCAGAGGCTTGATGCCGCTGTCCGGCTTGAAGAGGTTGAGGGCACTCATGGAATCCTCGACGCCGTAAAAGCCGGGCGGATTGTCAAAGCTCACCGTGCCGGTTTCGCCTGTTTTGAGGATAAGCGGCTTGGCATCCGCACCCGGAGGGGTCAAAGCCCCTTCGGCGTTCAATGTCAGATAGGGCGGAAAGGCGCGGGAAGCCCCGGCGCCATTTTCCTGCGGCGACGGTCCGGTGTTGCGCGACAAGGTGACGATACGGTGCAGCATGTCGACAAAACTGCCGCTGATCGGCAGGTTTGACCATGTGGCTTCCGGCGTGACGTGGAAGAGGACGAGCTGCCCGCGCCCGCGGGTCTCGCCCGTCACCAGCGGCGTGCCGTCGGCAAGATTGGCCCAGCTCTTTTCGAAAAGGTCGATGGCGGGCTCTGCCAGAACCTGGCGGTTGACGGTGACATCCTGCGGCGTCGGCAGCCCGGCAAACGGACCCGTATCCGGGAATGCGGCAACCGGCTGGGATTCCTTCCACGACAGGGCGCCGCCCAAAGAACGTTCGCCCTTGCGCAGGTTGACCGGCAGAAGCGGGTCATGCTCGCTGTTGCCGGCAAGGCGCGGCCCGGCAAAGCGGATCAGTGTCCCGCCCTTGGCAACCCAGTCCACCATGGCCTGTTCGGTCTCGCCGGGCAGTTTGCCGATATCGGCCATGATGATGACGGACGGCTTCTGCTCCAGAAGTTCGGGGATGGCCTTGATCAGCTCCGCATTGCGCGGCCGCAGGAGATCGGCGAAGGGCTCAAGCGCCCGCGAAATGTAGTAGAGCGGCGACAGCAGGGGCTGCGACAGATCAGCTTCGGAACCGGACAGCAGGGCGACGCGGCGGCGCTTGTTGTTGTCGTCGACAAGGAACGTGGCGCCCGCATGCGGGGCGTTGTCGATGCGCAGGCTGTGAAAGTCGTTGCGCAGCTCGTAGGGCGCCGCGATGACGGCTTCGCCGGTCGCTTCATTGGCCCGGAAAACCAGTCCGGTTTCGGCGATGCGGCGGCCTTTTTCATCATAGGCGCCGATGGTGATGCCGCCCGAGGCGCGGCTGTCATCGGAACGCACGGCGTGGACGGTGAGCCCGTTCGCATTGTTCTCCACCTGCCGGATGGCAGAAAGGGCTGCGATAGACGGCTGATACCAGATCACCGAGGCGATCCCGCTCCCCTCCATGGATTTGATGGCCGTCGCCGCCTGCGGGGTGTCGACACCGTCGTTGAGATAGGCGACGCGCACGCCTTTGACATTGGCAAGGGCGGCCTTCAGCCGGTCGAAGGCAGCGCTGCGGTTGACGGGAATCGGCCGGACATTCAGCGCACGCAGCCGCTCGAGCGCGGTTGCGGCATCGAACGGGCCGACATCGGCATTCAGCTTCTCGGCCGTACCCAGGATGTAGATCAGCGCGCCGGAGGCATTGGCATCGGCGATGAGCCGTTCCGCCGTTTCCTTGCGCGCGGTCCATTCCTCATTGGACGACCAGCCATTGTCGAGCACGATGGCGACCGGCTCCTTGCCGCTCAAAGTCTCGGCGCGCGGATTCCATACGGGTTCGGCGAGCGCGAGAATGACGAGCGCTGCCAGCACAAGCCGCAGCAGGGTCAGCCACCACGGACTGCGGTCCGGCGTTTCCTCTTTCTTGAGGATCTGTGCCAGAATTTTCAGCGGCGGGAAGGATTCCCGGACCGGCCGCGGCGGCGTCGCCCGCAGCAGCCACCAGATAACGGGCAGGGCCAGAAGCCCCAGCAGAATTGCCGGTGCGCCGAGGGCAAGGGGAAAGGCACCCATCATAGGCCCGTCCTCTGATACCCGGCGTCGGCGGTCATGTTCAGGTGCACGGAAACCAGCGCTTCGGAGGCAAGGCGGTCGGTGCGGTTGGCGGTGTAGCTCCAGCCGATCCGGCGGCAATAGGCGCTGAGTGTTTCACGCCGGGCAAGGAACAGGCGCTTGTATTCCTCGGCATAGTCCTGCGCCCGGCCGACGGTCAGCATCGCGCCGGATTCCGGATCGACGAATTCCGTGCGCCGCTTGTAGGGGAAATCCGCTTCGGCCGGATCGTAGATTTCGACCAGATGCGCGCGGGCGCCGCGCTGGGCAATCTGCTCAAGCAGGGCAAGCGTCTCGTTGACCGGTTCGAGAAAATCGCTGACCAGCACGACATCGGAAAAGCGCCGCACCTTGCTGAAATCCGGCTGCTTCGGCAGGTCGATCACATGCGACAGCGCAACCGCCAGTCGCTCCGCGCCATTGGCGGCGGAGGTCGGATCGGTCACGTCGGGAAAGGCGATGCGCTCGCCGCTGCGCGACAAAAGCTCGGCCAATGCCAGGATGAGCACGAGCGCGCGCGATTCCTTCGATACCTGCGCCATATCGGATTTGTAGAGCATGGAGGCCGAGGAATCGGCCCACAGCCAGACCGTATGGGCGGCTTCCCATTCCTGATCCCTGACATAGGTGCGGTCATCGCGTGCCGAACGGCGCCAGTCGATGCGCGCGATGGCTTCACCGTCCGTGTAGGGCCGGAACTGCCAGAACGTCTCGCCGACGCCGCTCTTGCGGCGGCCATGCCAGCCGGTATTCGTGGTGTTGGCAATGCGGCGGGCTTCGACCAGAAGATCGGGCAACAGCGCGGCGCGCTGGCGTGCACGCGCCAGCGCCTCGCGTGTCGCGGTCTTCTGGACCTGCGCGCCGATGGCTGCCATCAGAGTGCGGCCTTGGTCAGATTGGCGATGACCTCGCGCACGTTCATGCCGTCGGCGCGGGCGGCGAAGGTCAGTGCCATGCGGTGCTGCAGGACCGGTTCCGCGAGTGCCTTGACATCGTCAATCGACGGCGCGAGACGCCCGTCATAGAGCGCGCGGGCGCGGGCGCACAGCATCAGCGCCTGGCTCGCACGGGGGCCGGGACCCCAGGCGATGAATTTTTGCGCGATATCGTTGTCCGCACCGGGGCGGGCCGAACGCACGAGCTTGAGGATGGCTTCGACAACGCCTTCCACCACGGGAATCCGGCGGATCAGCTGCTGCATTTCGCGCAGGCGCTCGGCAGTGATGGTCTTGGCCGCCCGGGCTTCCGAGGTGCCGGTGGTTTCGAGAAGGACGCGGCGCTCCGCCTCCAGTTCCGGATAAAGGATATCGATCTGCATGAGAAAGCGGTCAAGCTGCGCCTCGGGCAGGGGATAGGTGCCTTCCTGCTCCAGCGGATTTTGCGTCGCCAGCACGTGGAACGGCGATGGCAGGTCGTGCCGTTCACCGGCAACGGTGACATGGTATTCCTGCATGGACTGCAGCAGGGCCGACTGGGTGCGCGGCGAGGCGCGGTTGATTTCGTCGGCCATCAGCAGCTGCGCGAAGATCGGGCCTTTGACATAGCGGAACGAGCGCTTGCCGTGGTCGTCCTGTTCCATGACTTCCGAGCCGATGATGTCCGACGGCATCAGGTCGGGCGTGAACTGCACGCGGCGCTCGTCGAGGCCGAGCACGGTACCGAGGGTTTCGACCAGCTTGGTCTTGGCAAGGCCGGGAACACCGACGAGAAGGGCATGGCCGCCGGCAAGCAGCGCGACAAGCGTGCGCTCGATCACGCTTTCCTGGCCGAAGATGACAGTGCCGATGGCAGAGCGTACCCTGGAGATATCGGCCAGAGCCTTTTCGGCCTCTGCTATCATGGCCTTCGGATCGGACGGTTCCCCGGTTTTGATGATTGTCATGGTTTACCTCGTCTCTGGCCTGCGGAGCTGGTTTATGGTCAGCTTCACACTTAAATGAGTCTAGATCACTATGACATGCAGACAAGCGGTTTAACGGTGACTATTTCGTGACGAATGAACAAAAAGGTCTTGGTATGGCACAGTCAGAGGGCACGTTGCGCGATGCGGCAGGGCTTGAAGCGCTGATTTCGCGCGCCGCGGCGCAAGGCAAGGGCCTGCCGCCGGTGGAAAAGTGGAACCCCGACTTCTGCGGCGATCTCGATATGGAGATCAAGGCTGATGGCACCTGGTTCTACATGGGAACACCCATCGGCCGCGCACCGCTGGTCCGGCTGTTCTCCACGGTCCTGCGCCGGGATGCCGATGGCAAGACCTATCTGGTCACGCCCGTCGAGAAAGTCGGTATCCGCGTCGAGGATGCGCCCTTCCTTGGTGTCGAGCTCAATGTATCCGGCGAGGGCGATGACCAGATCATGACGTTCCGCACCAATGTCGGCGATATCGTCGAGGCAAATGCCGACAATCCCTTGCGCTTTGTCATCGATCCGGCCAATGGCGGGCTTAAGCCCTATGTGCTGGTGCGCGGACGGCTGGAAGCGCTGCTCGCCCGCCCGGTCATGTACGAACTGGTCAGCCATGGCGAAGATATCGTCGTCGGCGGCAAATCCATGTTTGCCGTGCGTTCCGGCGGTACGGTCTTTCCGATCATGCCGTCGGGCGAGCTGGAAGAGCAAAGCCTATGAACCAGACAGTATGGAGGGATGACGGCTTTTCCGCCCGGGCCTTTGCGCAGCGCGTCGCGGCGAAGGGCCATGAGACGCTGAGCGTCGATCATGGCGACCACCTGCTCAATCCCGACCTCGATGCCCTGATCGCGGCGACCAAACTGCGCGAGGCGGCGGTGCTGATCCCGATCGTCGATCACGGGGATGAAGCGGGCGTCATTCTCACCCTGCGCAATGCCAACATGCGCAAGCATTCGGGCCAGGTGGCGTTTCCCGGCGGCGCCGTCGATCCGGAAGACGATTTCCAGCCGGAAAAGGCGGCGCTGCGGGAAGCGCATGAGGAGATCGGCCTGGAAGGGCGGCATGTCGAGCTGCTCGGCCGTCTGCCGCGCTATCTCACCACGACAGGTTATTCCATCACCCCGGTGCTCGGGCTCGTCCATCCGCCATTCGACCTGACGCCCAATCCGGATGAGGTGGCCGATGTGTTCGAAGTGCCATTGTCCTTTCTGATGAATCCTGCCAACCACCGCAGGGAAAGCCGGATATGGCAGGACAAGGAACGTTTCTATTATACGATGCCGTTCGGCGACCGCTTCATCTGGGGCGTTACGGCGGGCATCATCCGCACACTTTATGAAAGGCTCTATTCTTGAGCATGACAGTATCGATTGCCGGCAAGGCCCCATGGCTGAAGAACGAGGCTTTGCAAAGGCTGCTCGCCGCCCTTTCCGCCGATGGCGAGGGCGCGCGCATCGTCGGCGGCGCGGTGCGCAATGCGCTTCTCGGGCAAGAGGTGTCCGATCTCGATATCGCAACCACCTGTGTGCCGGATGAAACGATTCACCGGGCGCAGGGGGCGGGGTTCAAGACCGTGCCGACCGGTATCAGCCATGGCACGGTGACCGTTGTCGCCGACAAGCGGCCGTTCGAGGTGACCACGCTGCGCGCCGATGTCGAGACCGACGGGCGCCATGCAGCCGTAGCCTTCGGCCGCGACTGGCAGGTGGATGCGGACCGGCGCGATTTCACCATCAATGCGCTCTACGTCGAAGCGGATGGCACGATCGTCGATCTGGTCGGCGGTCTTGCCGATATTGAAAGCCGGACCCTGCGCTTCATCGGCGATGCGGAACAGCGCATCCGCGAGGATTACCTGCGCATCCTGCGCTTCTTCCGGTTTTTTGCCTGGTATGGCCATGGCCGTCCCGAGAGCGAAGGCCTGAAGGCCTGCGCCCGCCTGAAGGACGGTCTGGCGCAGCTGTCGGCGGAGCGTGTCTGGTCGGAGCTGAAGAAAATGCTAGGGGCACCCGATCCCTCGCGCGCCCTGTTGTGGATGCGTCAGGCGGGCGTGCTGACGGCGGTTCTGCCCGAGAGCGAGAAATGGGGCATCGATGCGATCCATGGTCTCGTCAAAACGGAAAAGGAACTTGGCTGGCCGGCTGATCCGCTGCTGCGCCTTGCCAGCATGATCCCGCCGGATGCGGAGCGCATCCATGCCATGGCGGTGCGCCTCAAGCTTTCCAATCAGGAGCGCGAGCGGCTGGAAGCCTGGGCTGGTGCCGTCCTGCCCAATGCCGAAATTTCCGAGGCGGGTTTTGCCAAGCGGCTTTATCGCAGCGACCGGCAGGGCATGATGGACCGCCTGCGCCTTGCGCTAGTTTCCGCGCGGATGGAGGCGCTCAACGACAATGCCGCCATGATGCGTGCCGGTCAGCTGTCAAAACTGCTGGAATTTGCCGGGCGGTACGAGAAGCCCAAATTCCCCGTTTCCGGCGGCGATCTCATCGCTGCCGGTCTGGAAAAGGGCCCCGATGTGGGCAAGCTGCAACGCGCGCTCGAGGATGCGTGGATTGACTCGGGCTTTACGCTGGACCGTGATGCGCTGCTTGCCAGAATTCCCGACCTGACAGGAAAGCCTGTCTAGGCAGCCTTGCCCTTTTCAGGCTGGATATTGGCCTTGATCGTTTCGAGCATGGCTTCGCGGATGGCCGTCTCGCCGTGGGTTTCGCGAAGGTGCTCGGTGGCGCGGCGGATGATCTCGGCTTCGGTGTCGTGACGGGTATGCCACTGGCAACCGGGAACGATGCAATGAAGTTCTTTCATGGCCTTTTCTCCCTGTTGTGGGCCCGGTGTGACGCGGGCCCTCTCCATCGAGATACGGCTTCAGATACCGTACCGGCAGCACCATAACGCATGAAAGCCGGGATTGATCCCTGAAAAAATCACATCACGGCCATTTGACCGTTGGTGGCATGGACGAAAGGATCGAATCCACGTTGCCGCCGGTCTTCAGGCCGAAGATCGTGCCGCGGTCGTAGAGCAGGTTGAATTCAACGTAGCGTCCGCGCCGGACCAGCTGTTCCTGCCGGTCTTCGGAACTCCAGTCCCGGTTGAAATTCTGCCGGACGAGATAGGGGTAGACCACCGAAAAGGCCCGGCCGACGTCGCGGGTGAAGGCAAAGTCGGCATCCCAGCCGCCATTTTCGTCGGAAGAATGCAGCCAGTCATAGAAAATGCCGCCCGTGCCGCGCGGCTCCTTGCGGTGCGGCAGATAAAAATACTCGTCGCACCAGTCCTTGAATTTCTCGTGGCTGGCGACTGCCGCATGCTTGTCGCAGACGAATTTCATCGCCTTGTGGAAGGCGGCGGTATCCGGGTCTTCCTGCGTCCGTTTGCGGTCGAGAACCGGCGTCAGGTCAGCGCCGCCGCCGAACCACTGGCGGGTGGTGACAACCATGCGCGTGTTCATGTGCACCGCCGGGACGAACGGGTTCTGCGGATGGGCAATCAGCGAGATGCCCGAGGCCCAGAAGCGCGGATCCTCATCCGCACCGGGTATCTGCTTGCGGAATTCCTGGGAAAATTCGCCATGGACGGTGGAGGTGTGGACCCCGACCTTCTCGAAGACCCGGCCATGCATGATGGACATGATCCCGCCGCCGCCGTTGCCTTCGTCGCGCTGCCATGGCGTCTGCACGAAACGGCCCGCCGGCCGGTCGGAGAGGGGGCCTTCCAGATCGTCCTCGAGCTGCTCGAAACTGGCGCAGATCTTGTCGCGCAATTCGGCAAACCACGCGGTGGCGGCTGTCTTCTTGTCTTCAAGCGCTTCGGGCAGGATGGCGGGAATATCCGGGCGGTCCATATTAGCGATTCCTTCTTGCTGTGTACTTTATCACATCCGGGGCGCGGCAAAGGAAGGTGGTGTTTGGGCTATCCCAAAAAAATGACTCGTTTTCAGGGCGGGGTTTGATCTACTCTCTGCCGTACAGGGTTCAGGAAGGGATGCAAAATGGTCTCCAAAGTACCCAGGACACACTTTCCCAAGCCGCCGCTCGACGGCTTGCGCAAGCAGCTGAAGGAAAGCCGGGGCGAAGCCCCCCGGCAGCGTGGCGCATTCATCCGCGAGAGCTTCCGCCTGCCGCGTCTTGCCGCCCGGGAGAAGGCGAAGGAGTGGTTCGACCAATACCCGAAAGCAGCCTACTGGACGGAAATCGAAAGCTGGTACGAGCGCCCCGGCGACATCATCGAATTCACCATGCGCCGTTTGCCTAATGCCGACTAAAGTCGACTGGAAAGACTGCTGAAAGTGTGAAAGTTTCAGAATTGCGGGAAAAATTGACGTGAATTGTCAACAGCCGAACACTTTTCTTCATAAATGGCATCAAATTATTTCAATGATGGATTCAGGATTGTCATGAATCGTGGCTGACAGCCTGCCATAAAGACAGTAGAACTTTTTGCAGCGCCGGAGAATCTTCCGGCCGCGCAATCCGCGCAATAAAAAATTCAAGGAGGACACTATGCGCTTATCGTTGATCTCTGGCGTGGCGTTGACGGCTGTCATGGCGATGACTTCATTCGCCCGTGCTGACATCGTCATCGGCAACATCGCGCCTGTAACCGGCCCTGTGGCTGCCTATGGCATGCAGGTGAAGAACGGTGTTGCTGCGGCTGCGGAAGCCATCAATGCTGAAGGCGGCATCAAGGGCGAGAAGATCGTCATCAAGCTTTTCGATGATGCCGGCGAGCCGAAGCAGGGTGTGTCGGTTGCCAACCAGGTGGTCGGCGAAGGCATCAAGTTCGTGGTCGGTCCGGTCACATCAGGTGTTTCGATGCCGGTTTCCGATGTGCTGGCTGAAAACGGCATCCTGATGATCACCCCGACCTCCACCACGCCGGATCTGACGACGCGTGGCCTGGACACCGTGTTCCGCACCTGCGGCCGCGATGACCAGCAGGCCGAAGTTGCTGCCCAGTACATTCTCAAGCACTACAAGGACAAGCGCGTCGCGGTTGTCTATGACAAGAACACCTATGGCACGGGTCTGGCCAACAATCTGAAGGCAACGCTCAACAAGGGCGGCGTCAAGGAAGTTGTCGATCAGGGTATCAATGCCGGTGAAAAGGACTACAGCGCGCTCATTACCCGCCTGAAGTCGGAAAAAGCCGACGTGATCTATTTCGGCGGTTACCATCCGGAAGGCGGCCTGATTGCCCGCCAGCTGGCGGATCAGGGCATCAAGGCCCAGATCATCGGTGCCGAAGGCCTGTCGAACACGGAATATTGGGCCATTGGCGGCGCTGCCGCTGCCGGTACGCTGTTCACCAACAGTGCCGATCCGACAAAGAACCCGTCCGCTGCGAAGATCATGGAAGCTTTGAAGGCCAAGAACATTCCGGCTGAAGCCTTCACGCTCAATGCCTATGCGGCGCTGCAGGTCATCAAGGCCGGCATTGAAAAGGCCGGTTCTGCCGATCCGGCAGCGGTTGCTGCGGCACTGCATTCCGGCGCACCGGTTTCGACCGTCGTCGGCGACCTGACCTATGCAAAGACCGGCGATCTGACGACGCCGACCTTCGTTCTCTACAAGTGGGAAGACGGCAAGGCAGCTGAAGTCAAGTAAGCTTCCTGTCAGGTGAATGAGGACGCCGGTCAGAAATGGCCGGCGTTTTTCATGCGGGCAGCGAGAACTGCCGCAAGGCTTCACCGGTAGCGATGGCCGCGGACAGCGCCAGGTTGAGCGACCGCGCCCCCGGCACCATCGGGATGATCAACCTGGCATCGGCCGACTGGTGCACCTCATCCGGCACGCCGGCCGATTCGCGTCCAAGCAGCAGGATGTCGCCCTGTCGAAAGGTGAATTGCGTGTAGGGCACGGCCGCCTTGGTGGAAAACAGCAGCAGGCGCCGCTGTTCGCCCTGGCGCCAGTTCTGAAAGTGCTGCCAGTCGGCATGGCGCGTGAGCGCAGCCTGTTCGAGGTAATCCATCCCGGCGCGTTTGAGCGACCGGTCGGATACATCGAAGCCCGCGGGCTCGATGAGATCGACCCCGATCCCGAAACAGGCGGCCATGCGCAGGATCGTGCCGGTATTGCCCGGAATATCCGGCTGGTAAAGTGCAATGCGCAGGTCGGGTTTGTCTTCAATCACAACCGGTGGGCTCCGTTGGCAATATTTCGCTCAGGCGCACGTATTTCCTGAGAATAGGCTCTCGCTTTTTCCGTTCATAATAGGTATAGGGTTTCGACCGCAACGCTAACTTTGCCAACACAAACTTTGGAGGTGTCGATGACTGAATTTTTCCGACTTCTTCCAAACCGGATGGCTTCTCCCGATGAAGCCGTGCCCGGTGTCGTTGGCGGTCTTGTGTCTGTTCTTTCCGCGTAGTTTTTTTCCCTGACACAAGTCGCAATCGTCCCATGGTTGGCGTTTGCATGTTTGTCTTCTTCTGTTTCCATCATGCTCCGGCAACCCAAGCGCAGTAACCGCCACGCTGCGTCGGAATCATTTTCGTCTCGCATGTCATGCCGAGACCCTCGCCCGAAAGAGGTTTGATAATGTTTCGCTGGTTTGAAAAAAGGCTTGAGGCGTTTCCATCCGCCGAGCCCAGTGAGCCACCCAAGACACTGGTTGCATTCTGTTTGCACTACACGCGCGGCGTCTGGCCATGGCTCGCCGTCATGGCGGCGTGCACGGCATCAATCGCCGTCCTTGAAGTGTCGATGTATGCCTTCATGGGCAATGTCGTCGACTGGCTGTCCAGCCAGTCGCGCGAAACCTTTATTGCGCAGGAAGGCTGGAAGCTTGCATTGCTTGCCGGCGTCGTGCTGATCGTCATGCCCGGTATCGTGCTGCTCGACTCGCTGGTCATTCACCAGACCCTGTTGAGCAATTACCCCATGCGCATCCGCTGGATGGTGCATCGCTATGTCGTCCGCCAGTCCATGACGTTCTTCCAGGACGAGTTTGCCGGGCGGATTTCCACCAAGCTGATGCAGACATCGCTCGCCGTGCGCGAAGCGGTGATGAAGCTGCTCGACGTCTTGAACTATGTGATCGTCTATTTCAGCGGCACGCTGATCATCGCCGCCGCTGCCGATCTGCGTCTCATGATACCGTTCCTGATCTGGCTGGCCGCCTATGTCGGGCTGATGTGGTATTTCATCCCGAAGCTGCAGGTGGCGTCCAAGGCGCAGGCGGATTCGCGCTCGTCGATGACCGGCCGTATCGTCGACAGCTACACGAACATCGCCACGGTCAAGCTCTTCTCCCATTCCAAGCGGGAAGAGAACTATGCCCGCGAGGGAATGGAGGAGTTCCTGTCCACCGCCTATACGCAGATGCGCATGGTGACGGGATTCCATGTCACGCTCTATGCGATGAACTGCCTCCTGTTGTTCTCGGTAAGCAGCATTGCGATCTGGCTGTGGCTCGGTTCGGCCATCTCCGTCGGCGCCGTGGCCGTGGGTATCGGCCTTGTGCTGCGTCTCAACGGCATGTCGCAATGGATCATGTGGGAAATGTCGGCGCTGTTCGAGAATATCGGAACGGTGGAAGACGGTATTACCTCCATCTCGCTGCCGCGCCTTGTCACCGATGTCCCCAATGCGCCGGAACTGGCCGTCAGCGCCGGTGCGATCCGCTTCGAGGCTATCGGTTTCCACTACGGCAAGGGTGCGGGCGTCATCGACAGGCTGTCCCTTGACATCCGTCCTGGCGAAAAGATCGGGCTGGTCGGACGGTCGGGTGCGGGCAAGTCGACGCTCGTCAACCTGCTCCTGCGGTTCTACGATCTGGAGAGCGGCCGTATCACCATCGATGGCCAGGATATCGCCAGGGTAAAGCAGGACTCGCTGCGCGAGCATATCGGCATGATCACGCAGGATACCTCGCTGCTGCACCGCTCGATCCGCGACAACGTGCTGTATGGCAGGCCTGATGCTTCGGAAGAGCTGATGCGCCTGGCTGTGCAGAATGCGCAGGCGGAGGCATTCATCGAGGCGGCGTCCGATCCCAAGGGACGGCGCGGGTTCGATGCGCATGTGGGCGAGCGGGGCGTCAAGCTCTCGGGCGGCCAGCGCCAGCGTATCGCCATTGCCCGGGTCATGCTCAAGGACGCGCCGATTCTCATCATGGACGAGGCAACCTCCGCGCTTGATTCGGAAGTGGAAGCGGCCATCCAGGACAATCTTTACCGGCTGATGCAGGGAAAGACGGTCATTGCCATCGCGCACCGCCTGTCCACCATTGCGGCGCTCGACCGTCTCGTGGTGATGGACAAGGGCAGGATTGTGGAAAGCGGCAGCCATGAGGAATTGATTGCCGCCGACGGCATTTACGCCAACCTCTGGGCCCGGCAGTCCGGTGGATTCCTCGGGCTGGATGACGAGCAGGAAGCGGCGGAATAGCTGCCTTCAACAGTCCCGCTGCACCAATGCTTCCCGGTTTCGCCGGGGAGCATTTTTCTTTGCCGGGAAATATCTGAATGAACTTTAATTTGACCGGCGAGGGGACTCGCTCAAGAGTATTCTTTCAGTCGCGCGCTGCACGTCTGACCCTGAAAGGCTGCTGATCCGATGTGCACCGCATGAGAAATATCTTCCGTCTGTTCGAAAGCTGGATCGATCCTTACGCCGCACCGCCGGCAGATCATGTCCCGTCGCGGCCGTTCCCGTTCATCTGGTTCTATGTCCGGCAGGCCAAGGCCGCGTTCTTCGCGGTGCTGGTGCTGGGCGGGCTGGTCGCTTTGACGGAAGCGGGCCTGTTCTGGTTTCTCGGCGGGCTCGTCGATATTCTGGCATCGGTCAACCCGGCAAAGGGCTGGCAAGGCCTGATGCAGGATCACGGCACGCCGCTCCTGCTGATGCTGGCGGGTGTCCTGATCGCCCGGACGATCGTCCTGACGCTGTCTGCGCTGGTCGAGGAGCAGACTGTCGTGCCCGGTTTCTTCAATCTGGTGCGCTGGCAGGCGCATCTGCACACCTATCGCCAGAGCCTCGCCTTCTTCCAGAATGACTTTTCCGGCCGTATCGTCACCAAGGTCTGGGCGACCGGGCAGGCGGTCGGCGATTTCATGATGACGCTTCTGCAGGCCATCTGGATCTGCATCGTCTACAGCGTCACCACCATCGCGCTGATCGGCGACCTTGACTGGCGGCTGGCAACGATCGTCATCGTCTGGCTCGCTGTGTTCAGCCTGATCGCCCGCTATTTCCTGCCCCGTGTGCGCCGGGCCGCGGCGGAGACCGCCGAAGCGAGTTCCGTTGTCACCGGGCGGCTGGTCGATGGTTACAGCAATATCCAGACGCTCAAGCTGTTCGGCAGTGCGGAACGCGACGACGCCTATATGCGGCAGGGCATGCAGCGCTGGCTCGATGCCATCATTCCGCTGACGCGCGGCCTGAGCGGCATCCGCATTGCGCTCGGCGCAACCAGCGGTGTGATGATCTGCGCCGTGGCGATTGTTTCCATCGATCTGTGGTTGAAGTCGGAAATATCGCCCGGTGCAATCGCCTTCACCCTCGGCCTTGTCCTGCGGTTGAGCATGCTGCTGGGACGGACCATGGCCAACCTCAATGGCCTTTTGCGCAATTACGGTACCATCCAGAATTCGATGGAACTGCTGGCGCGGCCGGTCACCGTTGTCGACAAACCCGGTGCAGCACAGCTTGCGGTACCCGCAGGCGCCATCCGTTTCGACAATGTGCAGTTTCACTATGACCGCTCGAAGCCGGTCTTCGACAATCTGTCGCTGAACATTCTTCCCGGCGAAAAGGTCGGTCTCGTCGGACGTTCCGGTGCGGGCAAGTCCACCCTGGTCAACCTGCTCCTGCGCTTCTACGACGTTCAGGCCGGGCGCATTCTGATCGACGGACAGGACATTGCGGAGGTAACGCAGGACTCGCTGCGCGCGCATATCGGCATGGTAACCCAAGACACCTCGCTGCTGCATCGCTCCGTGCGCGACAACATCCTGTATGGCCGTCCCGAGGCATCCGATGAACTGATGCGGCAGGCCGTGGTGAATGCGCAGGCCGACACCTTCATTGCCGCCTTGACCGATCCCAAGGGCAGGCGGGGCTTCGATGCCCATGTGGGCGAGCGCGGCGTCAAGCTGTCCGGCGGCCAGCGGCAGCGCATCGCCATTGCGCGGGTCATGCTGAAGGACGCACCGATTCTCATTCTCGACGAGGCGACGTCGGCACTCGATTCGGAAGTGGAAGCCGCTATCCAGGACAATCTCTACCGGCTGATGCGCGGCAAAACCGTCATCGCCATCGCGCACCGCCTGTCGACCATCGCTGCGCTCGACCGGCTTGTGGTCATGGATGGCGGACGCATTGTCGAGAGCGGCAGCCACGACGCGCTGATCGCCGCCAACGGGCTCTACGCCGGACTTTGGGCGCGCCAATCCGGCGGCTTTATCGGGCGCCTGTGAGGCCGCTGCGAAAATGCAAACAGATTCATGGCCAAAGAGTGGAAAAGGTGTGGCGACTTATCCCTGCGACATCCTGCCCTTGTGGCTCTGTCAGGCTGGACAAGCTCATGCGACATGCTTAGAAACCACGCAATATGCTGGGGAATCCGCGAGGCTCATTCTATGGGCCAGTCGTGTATTGTGGTGACAAAGTGGACTCTCCTGCTGCGTTGTTATTCGGAAAGGAACAGGCCCCGTGAGCGCACACGATACGACCGAGCCGACACGGCGTGACTTCCTCTATATTGCGACAGGTATGGCCGGTGTGGTCGGAGCGGGAGCCTTTGCATGGCCCTTCATCGACCAGATGAGACCGGACGCATCCACGCTGGCAGTCTCGTCCATCGAAGTTGATGTTTCAGCGCTGACACCGGGCATGTCCCTGACGGTCAAATGGCGCGGTAAACCCGTTTTCATTCGCAATCGTACGCCGAAGGAAATCGAGGATGCCAAAAACGTCCAGCTGAGCCAGCTCAAGGATCCGATTGCGCGCAACGCCAATCTGCCGAGCGATGCCCAGGCGACCGATGCGGATCGCGGTGCAGGCAAAGGCAAGGAAAACTGGCTGGTCATGATCGGCGTGTGCACCCATCTGGGTTGCATTCCGCTCGGGCAGCAGGGTGATTTCGGCGGCTGGTTCTGCCCGTGCCACGGCTCGCAATACGATACTGCCGGGCGCATCCGTTCCGGTCCCGCACCGGAAAACCTGCCCGTCCCGCCACTTTCATTCATTTCCGACACCGTCATCAAGATCGGCTAAGGTTCCAGGGGGAGACACGACATGAGCGGTGGACATTCATCCTATACGCCGAACACAGGTATCGAAAAATGGGTCGATGCGCGACTTCCGTTGCCGCGTCTGATCTATGATTCATTCGTTGCCTATCCTGTTCCGCGCAATCTCAACTACGCCTATGCCTTCGGTGGCATTCTGGCGATCATGCTGGTGGCGCAGATCATCACCGGTGTCGTTCTGGCCATGCATTATGCGGCTGAGACGGGACTGGCATTCAACTCCGTTGAAAAGATCATGCGCGATGTGAATTCGGGCTGGCTGCTGCGCTACCTGCATTCCAACGGCGCATCGATGTTCTTCCTTGCGGTCTGGGTGCATATTTTCCGCGGGCTCTACTACGGTTCCTACAAGGCGCCGCGCGAGCTGTTGTGGATTCTCGGCGTGATCATCCTTCTCCTGATGATGGCGACCGCCTTCATGGGCTACGTCCTGCCCTGGGGCCAGATGTCCTTCTGGGGTGCAACCGTCATCACCGGCTTCTTCACGGCGTTTCCGATCATCGGCGACCCGATCCAGCAGCTGCTGCTCGGCGGTTTTGCCGTGGATAATCCGACCCTCAACCGCTTCTTCTCGCTGCATTACCTGCTGCCCTTCATGATTGCCGGTGTTGTTATCCTGCACGTCTGGGCCCTGCACGTGACCGGCCAGACCAACCCGACCGGTATTGAAGTCAAGTCGAAGACGGACACGGTGGCGTTCACACCCTATGCAACCATCAAGGATGCATTTGCGCTGTCGCTCTTCCTGATCCTCTTTGCCTATTTCGTCTTCTACATGCCGAACTACATGGGCCATCCGGACAACTACATTCCGGCTGACTCGCTGAAGACGCCAGCCCACATCGTTCCTGAATGGTACTTCCTGCCGTTCTACGCGATGCTGCGCGCCATCACCTTCAACATCGGACCGATCAACTCGAAGCTCGGCGGCGTTCTGACCATGTTCGGCTCGATCGCGATCCTGTTCGTTGTGCCATGGCTCGATACATCGAAGGTGCGTTCGGCCGTCTACCGTCCCTGGTACAAGCTGTTCTTCTGGATCTTCGTTGCCAATGCCATCATGCTCGGCTGGCTCGGTTCGCGTCCTGCCGAAGGCATCTACACGATCCTTTCGCAGCTCGGCACAGCCTTCTACTTCGGCTTCTTCATCATCATCATGCCGTTGCTCGGCCTGATCGAAACGCCGCGCCGCATACCAAACTCGATTACCGAAGCTGTGCTTGCCAAGACCAAGAGCGGCGGTCAGCCCGCGGGTGTTGCGGCGGCTCCGGAAACCAAAGGCTGAGAAACGTGAAGGACTCTCCGATGAAAAAAATCCTCCTCGGTCTCGCAGCTGCCGGTCTCGGTACCATGCTGGCTTTCGGCGGCGGTGCGTTTGCGGAAGAAGCAGCCCACAATGCTGCTGAGCCGACGCACTTCCCGATCAAGCATCCGGAACAGATGAAGTGGTCCTTCGCCGGCCCCTTCGGCACCTATGACAAGCAGCAGCTTCAGCGCGGTCTGAAGATCTACAAGGAAGTCTGCTCCGCCTGTCATTCGATGAAGCTGGTGGCTTTCCGTTCGCTTTCGGAACTTGGTTACAGCGAAGCGCAGGTCAAGGCATTCGCCGCGGAATATGAAGTGAAGGACGGCCCCAATGCGGAAGGTGAGATGTTCACCCGCAAGGCTATTCCGGCCGATCATTTCCCGGCGCCGTTCGCCAATGAACAGGCAGCGGCTGCCGCCAACAATGGTGCCGCTCCGCCCGACTTCTCGCTGATCGCCAAGGCCCGTGCTGTCGAGCGCGGCTTCCCGCAGTTCCTGATCGACATCTTCTGGGGGCAGTATCAGGAAGGCGGACCGGACTATATTCACGCGCTGCTGACCGGCTTCGGCGAAACACCGCCGGAAGGCATGAAGATCCCCGAGGGAACGCACTACAACCCTTACTTCATCGCCGCAAAGTCATTGGCCATGGCCCAGCCGTTGCAGGATGGCCAGGTGACCTATGATGACGGTTCGCCGCAGACACTGGCGCAGTATTCGAAGGACGTATCGGCATTCCTGATGTGGGCCGCTGAACCGCACCTGGAAGACCGCAAGAAGACCGGCTTCCGCGTCATGATCTTCCTTGTTCTGTTTGCGGGTCTCCTCTACGTCGCCAAGCGCCGTATCTGGGCCGACATCGAACATTGATCGGCTCTGACTATATCTGATCCGGAAAGGGCGCCTTGCGCCCTTTTCTTTTGCGGTGGTGGTCTATTAAACTGCACCGCTGTGCGCCTTGCAGGCACAAAGGAGTGACGACATGGATTCGACGCTGAAGCAGACGTTGGTGGATGCCATTCGGAACATCCCCGATTACCCCAAACCCGGCGTCATGTTTCGCGACATCACGACCCTGCTTGGCAATGCACGCGCCTTTCGTCGGGCCGTCGATGAACTGGTCCATCCCTATGCGGGCGGCAAGGTCGACAAGGTTGCCGGCGTGGAAGCGCGCGGCTTCATCATCGGTGGCGCCATGGCGCACCAGCTGTCCTCCGGTTTCGTGCCCATCCGCAAGAAGGGCAAGCTGCCGCATGACACGGTGCGCATTGCCTACAGCCTGGAATATGGCGTCGATGAAATGGAGATGCACCGGGATGCCATCGTGCCGGGCGAGAAGGTTATTCTCGTCGATGACCTGATCGCAACGGGCGGCACGGCCGAAGCTGCGGTGAAACTGCTGCAGCAGATGGGCGCTGATATTGTCAGCGCCTGCTTCATCATCGATCTGCCTGATCTGGGCGGGCGCAGGAAGCTCGAAGCGCTCGGCGTCAACGTGCGCACGCTCATCGCCTATGAAGGCGACTGAGGGCCTTCTGCGGCCCCTTACTAGGCTATTCCAATCAACGCGGCGCTGTTGAACTCCAGGACCTTCTGCTCGTTCTGGTTATAGGCCGCGGACGACATCTGCATCATCGCCCAGCCGGGGCGCGATTGCAGCGCGCGAAACCCGTTCAACGTCCGGGTGAAACGGATCGTGTCCCCGGCATAAACAGGCTTCAGCCATTTCAGGTTTTCAAAGCCGGGCGAGGGGCCGAATTGCGGCGGCGATTCGCCCCGCTCCATGGCTGCCTTGATCTGGCGTTTCATGTCCTCGACATTCAGCCGCATCCAAATGGCCGTCGTATGCCAGCCGGAGGCGCACAGTGCCCCGAAATTGCTGTGCCTGGCCGCTTCCGGATCGATGTGGAAACGCTGCGGATCGTACTTCCTGGCAAAGGTGACGATCTCTTCCGCGGTGAATGTGTGCGTGCCGAGATCGCGTTCAATCCCGATAAGGGCGGTGAGGGCTGCGCTCATGCTGCGGCGGGCTCCCGCAATGTGAACATGCCGGTGTTCTGCAGTTCGCAGACCACTTCGCCATGCTGGTTGGAGATGGCGTGGTGCAGCACGATGAAGCCGAGGTCCGGCTTGGATTTGGATACGCGCCGTTCGATGACCGTGCTCTTGCCGGTCAGCGTGTCCCCGGCAAGAACCGGCTTTTTCCACTTGGCGTAGTCGATGCCCGGCGCGCCCTGCGATGTGGAATCGAGGAGATAGGCATCGCACATCATGCGCATGAACATGGAAACCGTGTGCCAGCCGGAGGCGGCAAGGCCGCCAAGGATGCTGGCTTTTCCGGCAGCCTCGTCCAGATGGAAGGGCTGGGGATCGAACTGGGTGGCGAAATCGATGATTTCACCGGCTTCGACGGATTTCGCGGGGAGCAGCCATTCGCTGCCGACCGTGAAATCCTCATAGGCATATCGGGGATTGTAGTCGCTCATGCCACCATAATAGGCATGAGCGCATTTGGTTCAAGGGGCAGAAGCGCGTCTTATGTATTGAAACGGAACAGCATGATATCGCCGTCCTGCACCACATATTCCTTGCCTTCGTCGCGCGCCTTGCCGGCTTCCTTGGCGGCGACTTCGCCGCCGAGGGTGACATAGTCATTATAGGCGATGGTCTGCGCGCGGATGAAGCCGCGCTCGAAATCCGTGTGGATAACGCCGGCGGCCTGCGGTGCCTTGGATCCGCGTTCAACGGTCCAGGCGCGGGCTTCCTTCGGTCCCACGGTGAAATAGGTGATCAGGTGCAGGAGCTTGTAACCGGCACGGATCAGGCGATCGAGACCGGGCTCGTCCAGGTTCATCGCGTCCAGATATTCCTTGGCCTCTTCATCGGGCAACTGTGCAACCTCGGCTTCGATGGCAGCGGAGATCGTCACTGTCTCGGCGCCCTGGGCCGTTGCCATTTCCTCGACGGCTTCCGTGTGTTCGTTGCCGGTTGCCGCATCGCTTTCGGCGACGTTGCAGACGTAGAGCACGGGCTTTGAGGTCAGGAGATTGAGGCCCTGCAGAATGAGGAGGTCGTCAGGCGCAATGCCGTTCAGCATGAAGCGGACCGGCTTGCCGCCCTGGAGCAGGGACAGTGCCTGCTCCATGACGGGAAGAACAGTGAGTGCTTCCTTGTCCTTGACGCTGGCCCGCTTGCGGAACTGCACGATGCGGCGCTCGAGACTGTCAAGGTCCGAAAGCATCAGTTCCGTCTCGACGGTTTCCGCGTCGGAAACGGGATCGATCCGGCCTTCCACGTGGGTGATGTCGTCATCTTCAAAGCAGCGCAGCACGTGCACCACGGCGTCAACTTCGCGGATGTTGGCGAGGAACTGGTTGCCGAGGCCTTCGCCTTTGGACGCGCCGCGCACGAGGCCGGCGATATCGACAAAGCTGATGCGGGTCGGGACGATGTTGGCCGATTTGCCGATCTTGGCGATGGCCTGCAGGCGCGGATCAGGCACGGCAACTTCGCCGGTGTTCGGCTCGATGGTGCAGAACGGATAGTTCGCAGCCTGTGCGGCAGCTGTCTTGGTCAAGGCGTTGAAAAGCGTCGATTTGCCGACATTGGGCAAGCCAACGATGCCGCATTTGAAACCCATAATCTGCGATCCTTATTCTTTCTTGCCGAAGAGCTTGTTCAGCATGTCGGCCATCGGGCCGGTTTTTGGAATGTTGACGTTCGGCTTGGCCGGACGCGCCTGCCGGATATGGCTTTGACCCGCCGGTTTTGCAACCGGATTCGGCTCGCTCCTGTGGCCGCTGCCGGTGGCGAGCGCCACACGGTTCATGAACCCGGCATCGTCCTTGTTGACGAGCAAACCCGTATTGTCAGCGATAGCCCCGAGAATGGGTTCGACCCATTCCCCGTCCGCCTTGGAAAAATTGCCGAGGACATGGTGTGTCACCATCTCCTTGACGCCGGGATGACCGATCCCGACACGAATGCGCCGGTAGTCCTTGCCGCAATGGGCATCGATGGACTTGATGCCGTTGTGCCCGCCCGAACCGCCGCCCGTCTTCACGCGCAGCTTGCCCGGCGGCAGGTCCAGTTCGTCATAGATGACGACGAGATCGCCCAGCGCCAGCTTGTAGAAGCGCATGGCCTCGCCAACGGACTGGCCGGACAGATTCATGAACGTCTGGGGTTTGATCAGAATGACCTTTTCGCCGTCGATCGTGCCGTCGGCGATCAGGGCCTGGAACTTCTTGGTCCAGGGAGAAAAACGATGGCGACGGTGTATTTCATCCGCCGCCATGAAACCGATATTATGCCGGTTTGCAGCATATTGGGAGCCGGGATTGCCAAGACCTGCGATGAGCAGCACGGTGCCATAGCTCCCAATAGAGACGATTACTCGCCGTCTTTTTCTGCCGTTTCAGTGGTCTCGGCTGCTGCCTCAACGGTCTCGTCTTCTGCAGCGAGAACAGCCGGAGCGGCAATCGTGGCAATGGTGAAGTCACGATCGTGGATAACCGACGTTACGCCCTTCGGCAGTGTAACAGCGGAAATGTGGATCGAGTCACCGATCTGCAGGCCGGTCAGATCGATTTCGATCGCATCCGGAATTGCATTTGCCGGGGCATGCAGTTCGACATCGTGACGAACGATGTTGAGAACGCCGCCGCGCTTGATGCCTGGGGACAGTTCTTCGTTGAGGAAGTGAACAGGAACGTTCACGTTCACAACCGACTTTGCTGACACGCGCAGGAAGTCAACATGCACTGGCTTGTCGCTGACCGGATCGAGCTGGAAGTCCTTGGGAAGGACCTGAATGGTCTTGCCATCCAGCTGGATGTTCGCGATCGTCGTCTTGAAGCCGCCGCCGTGAATCTTGTAGTAGAGTGTCTTGTAGTCGAGGGTAATCGAGATTGGTGCCTGCTTGTCACCATAGATGACTGCTGGCACTTTACCGTTGCGGCGAATTTCCCGGGAGGACCCCTTACCAACCCGTTCGCGCGCCTCGGCCTTGAGCTCGTATGCTTCGCTCATGGCATTTCCTTTCGAGGTTCAAATCTGGAGTGTTTTCCGGGTTGTCTGCAAAGAAAGCCCAAAAAACATGAAGCGGTCGCATGGCCATCCGGAACCGGATGAAATGACCGCCCCATTCCGCGTTGCCTCCAAGGGTGTCTACGCGGATGGCGGCTCTATAACGGAAAGAGACGCCATGTGCAAGTTTGTTGCTTGACCGGTATGCCGGGAAAGTCTGTCATTCCACCGTCACAGGCGCTGTTTAGGGCGGGACAACAGAACAGGGACGGGCGATGGCCGGGACAATAGCGCTGGAACAGCAAAAAATCGAGGCGCGCGACGCGTTTTATACCTTCGGCAAGATCGGCCTTCTGTCCTTCGGCGGTCCGGCCGGACAGATCGCGATGATGCACCGCGTGCTGGTCGATGAAAAGCAGTGGATCAGTGAGGAACGCTTCCTGCATGCGTTGAATTTCTGCATGCTGCTGCCCGGTCCCGAAGCGATGCAGCTTGCCACCTATCTCGGCTGGCTGTTTCACGGGGTGAGGGGCGGTGTTGTCGCCGGGCTTCTGTTTATCCTGCCGGGCGCGTGCGTGATGCTGGCGCTGTCGGCGCTCTATGTCAGTTTCGGGCAGGTGCCCGTCGTCGAAGGGCTGCTGTTCGGTCTGAAAGCGGCCGTGCTGGCGATTGTGCTCGAGGCCCTGATCAAGGTCGGCAAGCGTGCCCTGACCGACTATCCCGCCTATGGCATCGCCGTTTGCGCATTTATCGCCATCGCCCTCATCAAGATGCCGTTTCCGCTGGTCATCCTGATCGCCGGGCTTTTCGGTTTTGCGCGCTATCGCCTGACCAACAGAGTGTCCCCGTCATTGCCGGACAGAACCATTGCCGAACCCGCGGCGCGCGGCGCTTTCCAGTCCGCCCTGGTGTGGACCATGCTCTGGCTGGGACCGCTTGCGCTCTTGCTGGCCGGGCTGGGGCAAAGCAATGTCTTTGCCGCCGAAGCAGCCTTCTTCTCCAAGATGGCCGTCGTCACCTTCGGCGGCGCCTATGCGGTGCTGGCTTATGTGGCGCAGCAGGCGGTGGACTATTATGGCTGGCTGAAGCCTGACGAAATGCTCACCGGGCTGGGGCTGGCTGAAACCACGCCCGGACCGCTCATCCTGGTGCTGGCCTTTGTCGGTTTCGTCGGCGGCGCGCGCCTGTCCGGCTTCGATCCGCTCACCGGCGGGCTGCTTGGCGGGCTGACGGCGCTGTGGTTCACCTTCGCACCATGTTTTCTCTGGATTTTTGCCGGTGCGCCGTTTGTCGAGCGGCTGCGCCATGTCGGCTGGCTGAAAGCCTCGCTGGCGGCGATCACCGCCGCCGTGGTCGGTGTCATCGCCAATCTTGCCGTATGGTTCGGCCTGCATGTGCTGTTTGGTGCGTTTCAGGAAAGGCTGGTTGGGCCGCTGCATCTGCCGGTACTGGACCTCGCCGCCTTTGACTGGGCGGCGGCAGCCATAGCGTCAGGAGCGGCAGTCGCACTGATTGCGCTGCGCGTCAATATGCTCGTCGTGCTGGGATTGGCGGCGCTGGCCGGGATCCTGCTCCACATCTAGTCGAACAGGCTGGAAACCGATTCTTCCGAGGCTGTGCGCGAAACCGCTTCACCGATCAGATCGGAAATCGACAGGACACGGATATTGTGCGCCGCTTCGATGGCCGGTGTCGGCTGGATGGAGTCGGTGATCACCAGTTCCTTCAGCTTCGAGCCGGCAATACGGGCGACCGCACCGCCGGAAAGCACGCCGTGGGTGATATAGGCGGTGACGCTGGTGGCACCCTTGGCAAGAAGCGCTTCGGCCGCGTTGCACAGCGTGCCGCCGGAATCGACGATATCGTCGAACAGCAGGCAATCCTTGCCGGTGACTTCACCGATAACGTTCATGACTTCCGATTCACCGGGACGGTCGCGGCGCTTGTCGACGATGGCAAGCTGCGCGTCGATGCGCTTGGCCAGCGAACGGGCACGAACCACACCGCCGACGTCGGGCGAGACGACCATGACATTCGATGTGCCGTAATGGGCGCGGACATCGCGGGCGATGACCGGAACGGCATAGAGATTGTCGGTCGGAATATCGAAGAAGCCCTGGATCTGGCCGGCGTGCAGATCGAGCGTCAGCACGCGGTTTGCACCGGCTTCGGTGATCAGATTGGCAACCAGCTTGGCGGAGATCGGGGTGCGCGGACCGGGCTTGCGGTCCTGGCGGGCATAGCCGAAATAGGGAAGGACTGCGGTGATGCGCTTTGCCGAGGACCGGCGGAAGGCATCGATCATGATGAGCAGTTCCATCAGGTGATCATTGGCCGGGAAGGACGTCGACTGCATGACGAAGACATCTTCGCCGCGCACGTTTTCCTGGATCTCGACAAATATCTCCTCGTCGGCGAAGCGCCGGACGCTGGCCTTTCCAAGCGGAATATTGAGATATTTGGCGACAGATTCAGCGAGAACGCGATTGGAATTGCCCGCGAATAGTTTCATGCCCGTATTTTCCCCGGTGCCAGCCAAGTGAAGGATATGCCGGGCCTTTTACTGTGCCTGACGCACATTGCAAGCGGGCAGGGCAGATTCATGCACAGTTCCTCGCTAATATCGCGTCAAACGCGTAAATATGTCACGTCTTGGCGCCGGATACCCATTTCAGATAGCCGTCGATTGCCTTGTCGGCGATTGATTCCATCACCTTCGGAGGCACGGTGCTCCAAGGGTCAGTTCCGTTGCCGGGGACGATTTCCTGTCCCTGGATACGGTGAAGCCGGGTTCCCGCGGGGTCGAGCACGTCCCAGACATAGATGATCGTCGTCTGGTTGCCGTCGGGCAGGGCGGAGAAGTAGCCCTTCATGATATGCGTGTTGTCGGTATCGGCGGCCGTACCCAGAACGATGCCCTTGGCCTTGGCCAGCGCCGAGAGCCGTTGCGACAAGGGTGTGGCGGCGGCAATCGGCGCGCCGACGATCGGGGCGAAACGCAGTTTTGCCGTGCGGGACACACCCGGCTGCGCGGCGCCCGATGCAACGGCGGTGCCAGCGGACGTTGCGGTTCCCGGTTGCGGCGTTGCTGCGGGTGTCCCTGGTGCCGTGGCCGTCGGTGTCGCGGTGGTCACCGTTGCCGGCGTTGTGCCCGGCGTGACCGTTCCCGGCGCTGCAGCTGTGCCTTGCGCTGCCGGAAGGTCTTTCTTTGTCACGCCCATCGGCGATTCGGCGCTGTTGCAGGCACTGAGGCCAAGAGCCGCCAGCGCCGCACAGGTATAGGTCAGTGATTTGCGAGACATCATCTTTGGTCTAACCCCATCATGAGCCATAGTTGTGCCATCTCGAAAAAACGAAAGCTGACAAAAGTTTTATTTTACGATCAAGTCAAGAGG